>NZ_FPLG01000033.1:0-103122 GCF_900120065.1 Moritella viscosa | reverse complement strand
TCAAAGCCAGCAAGACAGTCTGAGCCAGCAAGACAGTCAAAGCCTAGCAGGTCAACAAGATGAGTCCGATGATGGTGCTGAGGAAGGTAGCAACCAAAGTTTATCAGCAACACAGCAGACGCCATTAGAAAAAGAGCAACAAAAACGCTTACAAAAATGGCTACGGAATATTCCCGATGACCCTTCGCGGTTATTAAAAAATAAAATGTATATAGAAAGTCAGCAACGTAAAGCTGAATCAAATCAGCAAAATAGTTCGGAGCAAATATGGTAAAGGCAATTCAGACACGTAGCCGTGTTTCTAAATTCTCACTAATGGCGAATCTTCTCATTCTTACAGGCTTGTTATTTACACTTAGTTTTCAAGCGAGTGCAGCATTAAAAATAACAGCATCCGTCAATCAAAACCCGATTGTGCAAGGGAGTAGTTTTATCCTCGAAATCCGTGCCAATGAAAGTATTAGCGCCAGTGACTGGGATAATTCAGCACTACTGGCTGACTTTGTCGTGGGTAGAACTTCAATTAATAGCCAATCTTATAATATCAATGGCAAGTCATCCCATATCACATCACTTACAACCGTATTAATGGCAAGAAATATAGGTGCTTATACCATTCCCGCCTTTACAATTGATGGAGCTACAACACAACCGATTAAAATAAATGTCATCTCATCGGCGACTGCAAGTAGCCGCGGTCTCAATAACCGAAATATAGAATTAAAAGTAAATATTTCGGAGAAAAATATTTATGTTGGTCAGCAGTTCATCTATACGACAACCTTATATTTTGCGCAAAATACCAAGATGCAATCTGGCAACCTCATCGAGCCAACAGTGGTAGACGGCGTAGTAAAACAAATAGGCAAAGATGAAAATGCCAGTCAAGTCGTTGACGGTAGACGCTTTGAAACAATCACACGTCAATATTCCATCACAATTAATACCGCGGGAAAAACAACTATTTCACCAAGTCAGTTTGAAGGCCAGGTAAGTACAGCAAAGCGCGGCTATCGTTTTGGACCTATAACACCAGTAATTATCCAAGCTGACACTTTAGATGTAAATATACAGGCACAACCAAAAGACTATAAAGGCGAATGGCTAGTCAGTGACTTTGTTCAACTCAACGAAGAGTTACAACCATCGCAAGAGAACTATCAACAAGGTGAACCAATAACCCGAACGATCACACTAACGGTTGCGAATGTAGATAAATCAGCGCTACCCGATTTAGCTATTAGCTGGCCCCAAACAGTCAAGATCTATCCTGACAAACCACAGTTGACAGACTTTGCACAACAAGGCCATTACTTCTCGCAGCAGGTATTAAGTTTTGCCATCATACCTAATCAACTTGGTGAACTAACACTACCAGAAATATCAGTGCCTTGGTTTAATAGTAAAACACAACAACAAGAATGGGCGACGCTACCCGCTAAAACAGTAACCATACTACCGAGTGAAAATAATATAGCTAATCAAAATGACCAAACTCCACTTCTGACATCTAACGATAGTAATCAGGAAAATATACAAACCCTATCGACAGCACCAACTGAATCACCATTATGGCGTTGGTTAACTTTTATTTTTGCGGGCTTGTGGATATTAACTTGCGTAGCTTGGTTTATCTTACGCAAACGCAGGCATAAAGCGCCTAGCCCCGAAATAACCGTTGCAGCTAAAACAGATAATATCTGGCCACAATTACAAACCGCACTGAAGAATAATGATGCCAACCAAAGTAGCCAATTATTGCATTTGTGGTTTAAGCAGTGCTGGCCTGAAATCAAAAATCCACAACTAACCTCACTGCCGATGAGTAAAGAATGCCAGCAAGCTTGCCAAGCTCTATTTACGTTTACTTACGGTAACAACGCTGAAATAACGAATTGGAATGGACAAGTATTATTAGCACAATTAACCAAACTTAAAGGCTCGAAAAACACAATAACAAAAAAACAACAACCCGAGATAAAAACCGAGCTTAACCCATAGGTTTTACTGAAAAAAGACAAAATTGGCGCTTTAACATGGCGCCAACTTCGTTTAAGAAAATAACAACACGCCCATAAAGTTCGTTTTCGAACATAAAAAACACATAAATTAATGTTCGAACATTAAGCAATATATCTCTACTATGAAAGTTTAAGATTCATATGAGCATTTAAGGCTTTCAAGTGAAAGAATGTCAGCGTTAACTGAAAGTTAACAAGTCATTTTACAAATTACATACATTTATCTACAACCCACACTAGATCTCCCCCCTAAAAAAGCGCAAAATAGCAGTAGCTATCGGATTTAATTATTGCTTTATTAAGGAATTGGAATGTCAATACATAAAACACTTGGTGAATTCATCATTGAAAATCAATCTGATTTTCCACATGCAAAAGGTGAATTAACAGCATTATTAAGTGCAATTAAACTTGCTGCTAAAATTGTAAACCGCGAGATCAATAAAGCAGGCCTAGTTGACATAACAGGTGCAAGTGGCATTGAAAATATCCAAGGCGAAGAGCAACAAAAATTAGACATGTATGCGAACGAAGTATTTAAAAATGCATTGATTGCGCGTGGTGAAGTTTGTGGTATTGCTTCTGAAGAAGAAGATCATTATGTATTTTTCGACAACCAAAACAGCCGTAATGCTAATTATGTAGTATTAATGGATCCACTAGACGGTTCATCAAACATTGATGTAAATGTATCTGTTGGTACCATTTTCTCTATTTACCGTCGCATATCACCTGTTGGCGGTCCAGTTTCAATGGATGACTTTTTACAAGTTGGCCGTAAGCAAGTTGCAGCGGGTTATGTTGTATATGGTTCATCAACTATGCTGGTATTTACAACCGGTAATGGTGTTCATGGTTTCACTTATGACCCATCAATTGGTGTATTCTGCTTATCTCATGAAGCGTTAACCTTCCCTAAATCTGGTAAAATATATTCGATAAATGAAGGTAACTACAGCAAATTCCCACTTGGTGTGAAGAAATACATTAAGTATTGCCAAGAAGAAGACGAAACAACCAACCGTCCTTATACTTCACGTTATATTGGTTCTCTCGTTTCTGATTTCCACCGTAACCTGCTTAAGGGTGGTATCTACATTTACCCACAAACAGCACAAGCACCAACGGGGAAACTACGCTTATTATACGAGTGCAACCCAATGGCTTTCCTTGCTGAACAAGCTGGTGCACTAGCGACAGATGGTTACACACCGATTCTAGATCTAAAACCGACAGAATTACACCAACGTGTACCTTTCTTTACAGGTTCTGTAGACATGATGGAAACTGCACATCAATTTATGGCAGAGTTTAAAGAAGAAGCTTAATTGTAACTCTTTTTAAGTAATCCTTTGAAGCCACGTCATTCTCTCTTAGAGAAAATGACGTGGCTTTTTTGCTATAAGGTTTTGTATTTATACCCAAGCGACTTCAAGATGCACTATCAGCAAACCGAACGGTGAGTATATTATAAACAATAACATAGCAAAATGTGACATACGTGACACTTGACAAAGAAATGTCTCAAAAAAGATTGACACGGTTATATGATATAGATCACAAATTCAAACATTGATTTTGACTTGATAGTGATAAGAACAACTACTCTAATTTATTTGATAGCGATAACAATTTAATAACAACACGTGTACGCTGAAATAAACCATTAACTATCAGCGACTTAACCAACCACCAACCATCAACTATTTTTTCAATTAAACGTCAAGCCTTAATAACCAAACATTACACACTGTGATTATTCTTAATTACAAAACATGAACAAGCAGTTACTATTTATTCATACTACCGACAACTGGTCTGACCTTGATACTTAAAGAATAAACAAAAGGAACTTTGTTTTTCTATCTCAGAGATCTAAACCAGTAACGAGTTAACCAAAATAAACTTATAAAGATGAGTAATTAACTATGTCTAAATTAAAAAAAACAACGCTTGCTACAGCTCTACTGCTGGTAACTGCACAATCTTCTGCTGCTGGTTTCCAAGTAAGCGAACATTCAGCATCTGGTCTTGGACGAGCTTTTGCTGGTGAAGCAGCCGTTGCTGATAATGCATCAGTACTTGCACGCAACCCCGCTGCAATGACACGCTTTAAACAAGCTGAATTATCTTTCGCTGGTTCTTATGTTGAGCCTAATGTTGATATTACAGGTGTGAAAGATACTAGCGTCGGTGCAGTTTTAGGCCGTGATGTAAACGAACTAAATGCTGATGATATGGTACATAGTGCTTTTGTTCCTGCTACATATTTTATCCAACCAATCAATGATAAATTAACTTTTGGTCTTGGTATTTTCTCAAGCTACGGTGTAACAACTGAATTTGAGGATGACTATGCGGCCGGTGCTGCGGCTGGTAAAACTGACTTATTAACATTAAATATCAATCCGAATATTGCTTTTAAAGCAACTGAACAACTAAGTTTAGGTTTTGGTGTTAGTGCTGTTTATGGTAAAGCCGCAATCAAGCGTAACTATGGTGATATCATTGCTGCAGGAGGTTTTTCTGCCGCTAAAAAGAATGGTGCTAGTGACGCAGACGCAGCCGCAACCGCAAGAGCAGTAAACAACCCAGGTAAAGAACTCTTCCTTTTGGAAGGTGATGCATGGGCTATTGGCTGGAATACGGGTGCATTATATGAAATCAATAAAAATAACCGCATTGGCTTAGCTTATCGCTCACAAGTAGATCTTGACTTTGAAGGTGACTTTACTGGTGTAACAAGCGGCGATAATAAAGTTAAAGCATCACTTGACCTTCCATTACCTGCCACAGCTGAATTTTCTGGGTATCATGCTTTAAATGAATCATTTGCTGTATCTTATAGCGTACTTTGGACAGAGTGGAGCAAGTTTGAAGAACTTCGAGCAACAAGTTCATCTTGCAAAGATGGCGAGTGTTTCTTAAAAGAAGAAAGCTTTAATGACAGTATGCGTTATTCTATTGGTGCTGAATATACGATAGATAAAGTAATATTACGCGCAGGCTTCGCTTTAGACGAGTCAGCAGGTGAAACTACACTAAGTATCCCCGAATCAGATCGCTTTTGGTATACAGTAGGTGCAACATATAATGCAAGTAGTAATCTAAGCCTTGATTTTGGTGTTGCTTATATCTATGTAGAAGAAGTTGAATTTACAGAAACGCCAGTTCCAGGTATGGAATACGGTTTTAAATCTTCAGGTGATGCAATCATTGCTTCAGCACAAGCAAACTACCGTTTCTAAGCGTATTTAGCTAAGTAACTGAATACTTAAATACAGTAATAAAAATAGCGTCTTATGGCGCTATTTTTATTTTCGACTAACCTTAAAATAAAACATTATTTTAGGGGTATCAATATGATAAAAAGTTGTAGCCGTGATTCATCCATCACCTACCTAAGCGCTCTCCTTAGTCTCATATTTTATTACAGCCCTTCGACATATGCAGCATCATACCAATCCTCAACAACCTCAGCCATAGAACTCAGCAATGCTGGTGCAGGCGCGGCAGCAGACACGACTAACCTAGCAAATATAGCCGTGAACCCCGCGATCATAGCTGCGTTTTCATATCCAAGTATGGCTATCGCAGGTATCTTAATTCAATCTGAAAAAGACATTACTGGTGAGTACTATTCCAATGGTGATCCTGAAGCATTGGATAACGCTGGAATCGGTGATAATTATATCGTCCCTTCTGGCTACTTTGCATTTCCCATTAATGATAAATGGTCACTTGGGTTTGCTACTTTTTCTAATTATAACGTCCGTAACAACTATGATACTGAATATCCCGTAGGTCTTCTTGCAGGGCGGAGATCCTTATTCACCTATGAAATTAGCCCAAATATAGCACTCAAATTAACGGACTATTTTTATGTTGGTGCGGGTGTAAGTGCTATTTATGGTAACTATCAATTAACAACAAACTATGGCTCACAAAATACCAATAATCCGAGTCAGATTTATCAAGATTATAATGGTACGGGTATCAGTTTTAGATTTAATATCGGCATACTTTATCAACTAAACACACATCACCAGTTTGGGCTATCCTATCGGTCTGCGAGTGATATTGAAACAGAAGGCCCATTTACCACATTGGCGGGTAATAATGATTTAGTATTTCAAGATACGACAAGGCTGACGATGGCAATTCCAAGTGAATTAACATTTTCAGGCCTTCACCTACTTGATCAACGACTATCAGTACAGTATTCATTCGCTTGGTATGGATGGGAAAGCCTAAATTCCATTTCGGTATCACATCCAGATTGCCCTGCTAATTCGGGGTTTAACCTACCGCAAGGTCAATGTTTGACAGAGTCAGTTAACGCAGAGGATAGTTGGAAAGTTGCATTCGCCGTTAACTATAAATTAAATGATGTAGTCTGGTTACGAAGTGGGGCGTCAACAGAAAAATCAACTGAAAGCGCAACCTTCTCGATTCCCTTTGATAAGAAAACAAATTTCAGTGTTGGCTTATCCTATTATGCAAGTAATTCATTAAGTTTCGATATAGGCCTTACTTATGTCAAATATGAAACCACGCGAATTAAAGATACTGTTGGCCAAGACAGCTTTGATATAAGTACAGAGGGCAATAGCACGATACTTGGATTTCAACTAAATTATCAATTAATAGAATAACCCACATGGATAGAGTGTAGGCTCTAACTTATTGTATCTAAAAAGACGGTTAATACTATTATCACTAAAACACATTAGAAAACATTAATACTATAAAATGCATGCTAAAAATAGCCACAATCCGATAGTGAACGCACACTTTAAACGGTCATTCTAATTTTTATTGTATTACTAACAACATCCCTCTTCCTCTCGCATAAACATACCACTATTTCTCTATAATAAGTTCCACTCAGGTAGCAAACGTGCATCAATGCGTTTCGAGTAAATCTGTAATAAACATGGATGTATTTTACATAATTTATATGAGACAGGGATTAGTCATGCAAAAATCAAATTTGTTCAAAAGAAGTGTCGTATCTAGATCGATAGTTGAATCGATAGTTAAAGCAACAATAACAGCAACAATTTTAGCTAGCGCTCAGGCATCAGCCGCAGGGTTCCAAGTTAACGTACAATCAGCGTCAGCACTCGGTAATGCTAACGCGGGTTTTGCAGCAAATACGGACAATGTCGCAGTGATTGCGACTAACCCTGCGGCTGCCGCCTCATTTAACAAGTTTGCGTTTTCATTTGGTGGGGCTTATATAGATCCAACAGTGGAGACGACTGGTGAAAACACTCCACTCGCCCCTTACTACGCCAGTTTTAATAACGGGTTTGGGACAAATTACAGTGGACCAAGTAAGTCTGATTATGATGTTGAAAACTCTGTAAACCCAGCAACACTCCCTTCTGTTTACGCGGTGCTTCCTGTCGGTAATAAACTCGCCATTGGTTTAGCTGGATACACAAATTATGGTACCAACACTGAATTTCCGGATAGTTATGCAGCAGGGCTACTTGGTGGCTCCACCCACTTAACGACATTTAATTTAAATCCAAGCTTAGCAATTAAATTAGGCAGTAAAATACGCCTAGGTGTTGGTGCACAGATCGTCTATGGATCTGCTGAACTTGAACGTAACCTTGGTGATGCTGCCGCACTTGGTGCGATGCAAGGCATTTCGGCCGCAGCTCAAGCTGGGGCGACGCCAGCTCAACTTGGCGGTGCAATTGCAGCAAATAACGCTCAATTATCTGGACTAGCAGGCGGTTCTCAAGCCTTTATCATGGAAGGTGATGATTTTGGCTTTGGTTGGAATGCAGGCCTGTTATTTGACTTGAGTGATAACCATAAAATTGGTGTCAGTTACCGTTCAGAAGTAGAGCTCTCGTTTGAAGGAGAATACTCAAACTATCAAGGCGCTAACTTAGAAGGTCAGTTAGATTTATCATTACCAGCTATGGCAGAACTCGGTGGATATCATCGTTTTGGTCATATAGCTCTACAATACGGTGTTGTCTGGACTGAATGGAGCAGCTTCGATGGCCTGCGAGGTCTGCTAGCTCAAAATAATGACGTTGTATTATTTGAAAAAGGTTATAACTACGAAGATAACATCCGCTATTCAGCTGCCCTATCATATTACTTAGGCAACAAAGTGATATTACGCGCTGGTTACGCATTAGATGAAGCAGCCGGCGATACGACAATAAGTATTCCAGACTCTGAGCGCCAGTGGTACACCGCTGGTCTAACATTCAAAATAAGCAAAACACTTTCTCTTGATTTAGCGGCAGCTTATATCGTAGGTAAAGACACATCATTCACTGAAACAGACACAAATACAGGGCTAACATACGTGTTTACCAATAAAGCCGAAGCGGTTGTCGGTTCTGCACAAGTTAATTTAGTTTTTTAATACTAATATATTATCACAATATCAATAATAGGCTCTCTTAACAATTGGGAGCCTTACACAAACTGGCTTGAAGTACACGCTTATAACGGAATATTAAGCTCAATAATAGACCAGTTCCCGCGATCAAAGCAAAAGTGTTGGGCGCAGCGATAATTCATTTTATGCTGTGCTTTTCCTAACATGTTCCAATTCGTCGCGAGTGCATATATAGCGCGGATAACACCTTTATGACTGACGCAGCCTATATGCTGATCTTGGTTATCAATAGCCAAAGACTCAACCCAAGTGCTTACTCGCGCAGCAACCAATCTTGGTGACTCACCATTTTGTGGGCACAAATCTAACCCTAGCGCTTCTTGTTTAGCAAAGTAACTTGGATCTTGAGCGCTTAATTGCGGTAAGGTTTTACCTTCCCACTCGCCCCAACTCATTTCAATCAAAGCCATTTCGGCCAGTGCATCAACACAGAGTAATTCGGCCGTTTGTTGGGCTCTTAACAGCGGACTGTGAAACCATTGTAGCGATACCAAATTCGATGGTAACTGATAAGCGTTAATTTGTTGCCTTCCCGCCTCATTCAACGGAATGTCAGTACGCCCCTGTAAACGCCGTTCAAAGTTCCATTGCGTTTGCCCATGACGGATGAAATAAACATGGATCATATCTTATCCAACGAATTTGATATCGCATCTTGAATGACACAATTGAGCTGCCGCGCGCTGGCCTCAATAGAATGATGTTGAATAATATACTGAGTGGCCGCTTGTTTCATGGCTTTTAATTTTTCATGATTTTGCAGTAAACTATCAATCATTACTGACATTTCTTGCGCGTTATACGCATCAACCAAGATACCTGTAACATGGTTATTCACAATTGAGCTAACGCCCCCCTGATCACCAGCAACAACTGCAACGCCTCCTTGCTGAGCTTCTAAAAATATCATGCCCAGCGCTTCATTTATCGCTGGCCAAACGAGTAATTCGAAGTGCGGTAATAATTCTCGTATTTGACTGCTTTCAAGTGTTCCTGCGAATTTGACTTGCTGGTGTTGAACAAAAAGAGATCGGACTTCAGCTTGCATCACGCCATCACCAATAATCAATAACTGGTGAGGCTCTTGTAACAAATCGGCCACTGAACTTAACTGCTGATAGGAATGATATTTATCGCCACTGCGCATCATTGCAATTGTAATAAGCCAAGGTAAATCACTCTCTAAGCCATATTTAGCAGCGATACCTTCTCGCGTTAAAATAGCGGTTAGTTCACCGCTATTTTTGCGTGCCTGAGAATGCTCAATGTTTACATAAGAAGCCTCATCATTAACAGGGTGATCATCGATAAAAGCATTCAGTGACACGAGTGGAGAGTGATATTGCTTCTGCGACCGAGAATAGAAGTCAACAAGTGCTATTTTATCTCTTGGGTTAATACAGATGACTTTGCTCGCGAGTTTTAATCCTGCAGCCACTTGCTGGTGATACAGAGCCCAGCCCCCCTTGGCACGTTTCTCTGCCCATGAAGCTTCCGCCACAATGTAAGGGATATGAAGCGCCTGACAAATGATTGGGCCTATTAAATCAGGGGCTTTGTAATACAGATGATAACTAAACCAAGCTTGCGGTTTAAAACCTTGCTTGTTCCAGCGACGCATAATTCTAGTCGCTTCTTTTTTAGCAACAATAATCAAGCGTTGTTGACGATGACTATCACCTCGCTTATCAAAAGTGCGCAACTGACTCGCAAGTTCAACATGATAACCGCCCTGCTCCAACGCACGTATAAATAAACGCGCTATTTTTCGGTCACCCGAAGGTATCGGATGTAAGGGCGATTTAAGCGGCGCATAAAATGCAATGCCTATTTTTACGCTTGTATCAGTCACGGCTATCAAAAAGCTTTTCTAACTGGTCGATACCAATTTTGACATCAAAGCGTCGATGAAGTTGCTTCTGCCCCTCTAATCCTAGACGTTCTCGTTTTTCACCATCACGTAATAATGCCTCTAATGCAGCAGCAAGTTGATCAACATTGTTCGACTCAACTAATACACCATTTTCACCGCTATCAATCAGCTCAGGGATACCTGAAATATCCGTCGCCAGACAACATACTGACAGGCTTTGTGCTTCCATCAACACATTAGGCATCCCATCTCTGTCACCATCAGCAACAATCTTACTCGCCAGTACAAATAGGTCACTTTCACGATAAGCTTCAAGCACGGTTAATTGTGGCTGTGCACCTTGCCACTTAATATGTTTCTCAACACCTAGTTTTTTAGCCTGTTGTCGCAAACTCTTTAGAATACCGCCACCACCGATATGTGTTAGCTGCCAATGTAAATCCTTTGGTAGCTTAGCTAACGCATTAAGTAAATCATCGTAACCCTTCTTCGGTACCGCGCGACCAACACTGATGATTTTAACCGGATGATCAGCCGAACTGCCGTTAACATTAGCGCGAGATAGCCGCTCTACATGTTGAAAACGAGTAAAGTCTAAACCGTGGTAAACCAAATGTACCTTGCTTGGATCTTGAGCAAGGGATTGTAAATACTGATGGTTCGCGGCAGTACACGTAGACAACCATTCTAACTCTGTCAGTTTTTCGGCAAGATCCCACTTTTCTGATGTCCAAATATCTTTGGCATGTGCAGAACATGACCAAGGGAGATCATTAATTAATGCGGCATAGCGTGTGACTGATGCTGGCGTATGTAAAAAGTGAGCATACATTTGCTCGATACCGTCAGGCATTTCCGCAGCAAGTACTAAACCTTGACCAAAACGACGAATACGTCCACGACTTGTATCTCGCCTCAAATCCATGGCAAATTGTTTCATCACCTTACTTAATGAATAACGCTTCACTACATGAGCAAACGCTTTTAATACACGTAATGGTTCATCATGTAAATATTCAGGTAAATAAACTACATCAGCTTCGATCTGTTGATGAATAGGGTGTGCACTCGTATCTGTCGGATGACGTAATGAAACTAAGGTAATATCAAATCCACGTAATTCTAATGCACGAATTTCTTGTGCGATAAATGTTTCAGAGAGGCGTGGATAACCTTTAAGTACTAATGCTATTTTTTTCACTACTGACTTACCTTAAACTTTGATAATTAGAACGTTATGAAACGTCATAAAACATATATCGAGCTTGAACATTACTTTAATGACTTACGAATGCCTTGAGGTAGCCCATTCAATAAGCAATGTCGCACTTTTATGGGCGCCCTGATTGTCGATATTAACCTTCTTGGCTTTATTCTCAACTGCGTTATTAATCGCATATTTTAATGTCTCGACACTCAGTTCATCATTTTTTACTGATTGTAATACTCGACCTTCAACCAATATTTCACTTCGCGCTAACTGCTCAGTTTCACCTTCACCTTCGAACGGTATTACGACTGCTGGCACTTCGGTCAATAATAGGTCCATCACAGTGTTATAACCCGCTCTTGAAATTGACACATATGCATTATTCAATGCTTTTAAAAAGTCATCAGCGAGATCTACTACTTGTAAGTTTGATTGTTGCTGCGCTTTAAAATAAGCTTTGTCGGCACTGTCCATGTTTGGACCTGTAATCAATAACCACTTTTTATCCGCTGCAAACCCACTATCAAATAACGCCATCACTGCAACTAAAATATCTTTACCGATACTGCCGCCTCCGACAGACACAACTATCGTATCCCGTGTTTTCTGCGACGTATCACCATTTTCCATAGTCGGACAAACATATCCGGAATAACTGATTTTATCGGCAATCATACCGGCAACGGGAAAGCTTTTTTCTAATGGATAAAAATTTTTATCTCCATGCACTAATACATGCTGGTAATACGTTTGTACAAGGTTAACGTACTCTTGTTCTCTTATAGTTGAACGACGCTGCAAAATATCTCGGATAGAAGAGACGAGTACAGGGGGATTACTTTGTGATTTAGCCCAATTAAGTAGTGGTAACAACTCAAAGCGCATTTGCCTGCGACCAAAAGGATAAGTCTCTGTGACAATTAAGTCTGGTTGTAATGTTTCACAAAGGGCCAATAAAGCTTGCGTTCGTTCTTTTTTATCATCATCAGTGACAGGAGTATTATCTGCTTTAACTAATCCGCTAAAACCTGAGTCCGCACTTTTAACTGCTATTAACTGGTGCATAGTCGCATCACCAAAAGACATACTCGGAACGGGCATGCCACCGAAAATAACATCAACATGAGCACCTTGTTCACACAATGCTTGAACAATAAGAGAAGAGCGACGAACATGGCCAATACCTAATAAGTATTGCACATAATACATAATACGTGGCGCAGACATATACCTGATTCCTTACTAAAAACAATAAATTAAAAAACTAGATTAGATTATTTCGACACCAACTCACCAAACCTCTCGGCAACAAAATCTAAGCCATTCAGTAAATTATCAAGCCTATGTGTACTTGGTTTATCTTGTTGCAATAATTTAATAATACTGTCACGCATCAGTTCAGTTGAACGCTCAGACTCCAAATCAAGCATAGATAACAGGCCAACGTCTGCTGCATTACTCGCTCGAATTAGTTGCTCTTTGCGTGGGTAGCTTCGAGGTAAAATTAATGCACGCTTATCAAACGACAGTATTTCACAGAACGTATTGTAGCCACCCATGGCAATAACCGCCTCAGCTTCGGTCATCAAATGCTCGAGATGATTACTGAATGTGATCGCATCGACATGCGGCAATAACTCTGCACGATGCAAAAACTCATTACGATCTGCAGCGGGCATAAAAGGGCCAAGTACAAACAAGGCAGGCATTAGTGTTGGGCTACTCTCATAAGCACGTAACACCCAGTCAATCATCTCAACACCATCACCACCACCACCAGGGGTGACCAAAATATAAGGGCTATCAGGAAACTGAATGGAATCGGTATCGATCTTTTGTGGTAACTGCCTTGGCAAATAACCAGTAAATAAGGTTTTATCTGTGACAACTTGCTTTATATCTAGCCCCTTTAATGGATTAGATACCTCTGCGGGACCATAAACCCAAAGCTCATCATAAAAATTTTCAAGTAATGGCATCACATTTTTTTTCTGCCATTCTTTTTTTAAAAGCTCGGGAGAATCCATCACATCACGTAAACCGAGAATACATTTAGTATTAGTATCTTTAAAATAGGCTAACGTACTAACGACTTCATCCTTCAATCCACCAGGCTCTTTATCGACAAGAAAGATATCCGGTTTGAAGACTTTAGACGTATTCAAAATAATGGCTTCACGTAATGCCAAAGTATCAGCAAGATCGATAAGTAAGCCAAGTGAGGTGTATTCTCCATTGTGGAGCTTAATGACACCTGGTATACGAATAAAATCAACACGGGCTTTAAAATCAAAGCGACCAATAATCGGTGATCCAGTAATAATTAAAACAGATAAGCCCTTGTATCGATCAACAAGCTCATGCGCGATAGTTCTACAGCGGCGCAAATGCCCAAGACCAAAAGAGTCATGACTATAAATAAGCAAACGGCTATTATTCAATTTACTGCGCACTTGAATTCTCTTTAACTAAATATTATTAAGATCGACAAGGTTATCAAAAAAGAGTTACCTAAGATAGCGTACAACTCACTTAATAACCCATTCATTTTATTAAAAATAAACACTCGATTAGTTATAATCAGAGTCTATTTTATCGTTCTTTTTTACCTCAGTAGAAACACTTAATGCGGCAGCTGCGCCCAATGTTTCGGCAAGTTCATCATTTTTTTCAATGATATCCTCCAGACTTTCTTTGTCTGCATGCTGAGTTAGCACATGAACAGAGCGATGAGCAAACTCAATGCCATTGGCTTTTAATGATTCTTGCACAAGTCTAAAGGCTTCACGACGAATAACCCATTGCTCTCCAGGTACGCAAGTAAACTTCATCCGGAAGATAAGCGCAGACTCCTCTACCCTCGTCACTCCTTGTGATTTCAACGGAAGTAGGAAATGTTGCCCATATTCAGGATGTAATAACATTTTTTGGCCCACTTTTTTGATCAACTTACGCACCTTTTCAACGTCAGTTCTATAGTCTAACCTGAACTCTAACTTCTTTGTGATCCAGTCACGTGATAAGTTACTTACGGTCGCAATTTCACTAAAAGGAATCGTTTGTATAGCGCCAAGATGATGGCGTAATGTAATTGAACGAATGGAGATACGCTCGACGGTCCCACGTAGACTCGCGGCCTCAATATATTCACCCCGGCGAAATGCATCATCAAGCAAAAAGAAGATACCTGAAATCACATCTTGTACGAGTTTTTGAGCACCAAAACCAACGGCTATACCAACGATACCCGCACCAGCGAGTAACGGTGCTATTTCAACACCCATAATACTCAAAATCATCAATACGACACATGAAAACAAGAACACTAATAAAAATGAACGGACAAGCGGTAGCAATGTTTCTGAACGAGATGCACCAGTGCCACCACCTTCACCTTCAAGCGTTGAAGTACCTGAGTCATTATTCACGCACGCATCGTAAGGAAGGTGACGCTCAATCGCAGACTGAATAATTTCCCAAACAGCGAATGCGATAATAACAACAACGATAATATCCACAAACATTTGAATAAAACCACCAAGACTATTCGCTAATTTCTCCCAGGCGTTATGATCAAAACTAGCATCAATATGGTAGAAAATAACAGCGATGAATATGATACGAAAAGCAATAATGACTCTGCGGATAAATTTATCACAACGCATTTCAAAGGAGTGGCTTTGCAACCATGTGATACGCTTGAGCTGATTAAGTAGAACAAAGATCAACCGGTCTAATATAGGATAAGTAAACGTTAACCACCAAATAGGCGTAAAGTTATCTGCTTGCTCGTAATAGCCTAAAAATTCGTACATAGCCCAGAATACCCAAGCCACAAACAACCAAATAGTAAAAATGGTCGCCCAGGTTTGACGTAAAAACCGGGTAAATGCTGAACTAGTTTCTTTTTCATCAATAAACATACCTTCAATAGTTTTACGGTTAAACCAAATAAAGGCAATTGATAAAATATTTAAGATCATTCCTGTTGCTGGAATAATCAGTGCAAATAGGATCGTATCTAACGAGAATAATATGAGGACATACCAGGATGTTGTAATAGTAAGATATATCGACATAAAAATAAGAATTGACCAATACAGTCGAGTCGCCGACGAACAGTCAATTTTAAACAATCGATTACCTTTAGCATAGGGAGCAAAGACAAGTCGTAATATAATCATTAATGCACGTATTTTAACAACAAGGCCTAGCCCATGCAGACTTAATACGCGAAATGGGTCGGTTTCATTATAGTTGTAAACTGCAATCAGCGCGGCAGTTAAGGCGAAAATAGCAATGCCTACATATTGAAAAAATCCGCGCATGAGTATGTAATCAAGATTGTCTTTAAAACTAGAGTTTTTTTCTTTCGCAACGCTCTCAGAAAAAGAATCCATTTTCAGACTAACAACACGCTCTACAATAAAACCAGATACAAGCATCAACACAAAAATAGTAAACAAAGAAGTAAAACGCCCAACACCTTCTTCATTCGTCAGATTATTAATCAATTGCGCTTGGTGTTCAGGCCACAACGCCAAACTGGCTAATAATTTTTGTTTGCGATCTCTTGCGTCCATTAAAAAAATAAAACGAGCCATCTCATCATTGCGATAACCATATTCTTTATTATTCTCATTCAGTGCCGACGCCTCTGTAACACGCCAGTTTTTCGCCTTACGCGCATTTTTTCTATCTGCAACGAAAGGGCCATTATCATTATCTACAGATTGGTAGTCAGCCGACAGGTAATCGATCTTATTACTTGCTGGGCTGGTATTTACTATATCAATCGTTTCTTTTGTCAGTGATAGCTCAGGCCCCTGTGCATAAACAAAACTTGTATTACTCAGCATCAAGAGCATATAGATAAATATTGTAGCGACGAGTGTGCGACTAAAGGCGCTTGAGGTAATACGCTTGGGCATAGTAATAACCAAATATTGATTGATAAGAATAACTATAGTATCAAAACTTTATAAACGAATGATATGGTAATAGCACATATTATTAATGAGTAAAAATACCCGTTTGGTGAGTAGGCAGATTAAAATTAGTGAATATAAAAGTAAAAGGAAGTAAACATACTTTCGAACTGAACATGAAAAATGATGGGCTTTAAGCATTCAGTAATCGAACGCTTATAAAAAAACCGTCCACTTTAAAGCGGACGGTTTCATTAGTCAGTGTTGTTTATAGCAACGAATCAACAGGGTTGATTAGAAGTATACACGAGCACCTAACCATACAGTTTCGTCTGAGTTAGCTTTTGCATCGCTATCGCTAGAATTAAATTCTACGTATGTTTTTACGTCTTTAACGATTTCGTAGTCAGCACCGATTACAAGTTCAGAACCATCAACTTTTGCAACTTCTAGGATATCGTACATAGCGTATACGCCAGCTTGACCTAGTGCGTAATGAACACCGATACCGTATGCAGAAGTATCAACATCTGCAACTTCCAATGTTTGGTACTGAGCACCTAATGTTAATGCGTCAAGAGCGTATTGTGCGCCAACGATTAAAGCAGAGTTATCAGAACCAGCTGCATCAGCATCATTTTTGATGTTGTAAGCAAGACCAAGAGACAGACCTGCAACTTCGTATGTACCACCGATAGAGTAAGTATCTTGGTCAATTAAACCAACAACTACTGATGCGCCACCGAATGTTTTAGTATATTCAAGTTGATCTTGTGTATCTGAACCAGCTGCTGCATCTTGGTGGCTATAAACGCCATTCTCATATGAGAAATCATTCATTACTAAGTCATCATTTAGACCAAGTTTTTTACCAAGAACAAGTTTACCGTATACGTCATGTTCGAAACCAACGAAAGCCTTGTTGACGAATAGTGTATCACCATCTTTACCGTTGTATTTAATTTCCATCTGACCGAATGCTTTAACACCGTCGTCTAGTTCTTTAACTGCTTTAATGTCAAAACGTGAACCAGCATCCTGGAAGTTAACGTTATCAGAATCAGCAATAACAACGTTACCACGGAAAGAACCACCTAAAGAAACGGTAGTACCTTCGTTGTTATAAACTTCAGCAGCGTTTGCAGCGCCAGCTAGTAAAATTGCAGTAGCAAGAATAGTCTTTTTCATTTTGAAATCCTTTATGATTTATAAGTTAACTCACTCATTACTTAAATCTCTCTCTGAGATGATTCATCTAATAATGATCGGTTAAACCAAGAGTTAATGTATTCTAACAAGTAGCGAGTTAAACCAACAATTCATCTGATTAAGCCATTTGAATAAGATTTAACAACTACGCTTAAAACTTGGTATAGATTATACTCACAATATATTTTTGAAAACTATAAGGAAAATCAATAAGAGATCAAAAATAAGATCACGGACACAAAAAAAGGTAAGACGTCTAGAAAGAACTTGACAGCAGGAATTACAGCCACACCTAACGAGAGCTATTTTCAAGCTAAGTGGTTAAAAAATACGCCGCGGTGAGTTTACTATTCTAACTATTATATTTCATCGGTAACTATTCAGAACAATCAAATGCTCAAAAGTTCAATCTAATGTGCAGATAATTATTTAGGGTTAGTTCCTAGAATAGAATAATATAAAATTTTGGCAAGGTTAATTTTTTTTATCTATATATAGGCAGAAAAATATAAGTCGAAAAGTACATAAAAAAATACCCCAGCAATGCTGAGGTATCTTATAACCACTTAATGACCTAAAAAGACATAGATTTGGTGCTAGAAAGAATCGCTAACTACTTTTCAGTTGCTGGCTTTTTCTTCTTCACAGCTTTCTTCTTCTCTTCTTCAACCCACTTACCATCGATATAATGCGCAGTCCAACCCGTGGCTTTCTTCTCCACTTCGGTCATTACATATTGTTCTTTGGTCTTACGGCTGAAGCGTACTATCGCTTTATTACCTGCTGGGTCTTGCGCTGGCGCATCTGCTAAGTAATAAAATTTCGATGAGATACGGTCTCTAAAGCGAACTAACTCTTCAATCAGCGGAGCACGTGTCTCACGAGATTTAGGGAAAGTATTCGCCGCTAAGAAGATGCCCGCAGCACCGTCACGTAGTACAAAGTAAGCATCCGACTTTTCACATTCCAATTCAGGAAGGAAAACAGGATCTTCTTTTGGCGGCGCAACTTCACCACTTTTCAGGATCTTACGCGTGTTTTTACATTCTTCGTTAGTACAGCCCATGTATTTGCCAAAACGGCCATTTTTAAGCTGCATATCAGACATACAACGGTCACACTCAACCACTGGGCCATCATAGCCTTTTAGCTTGAATTCACCTTTTTCGACTTCGTAGCCCGTACATTCTGGGTTATTACCACAAACGTGCAATTTACGAGTTTCGTCGATCAGGTAGCTGTCCATTGCAGTACTGCATTTGGGACAACGACGTTTTGCCATTAATGCTTCAGTTTCAGCGTCTTCATTAAGTAAATCAATCGCTTCTTCGCCTGATACAAGGTTAATGGTTTTCTTACAACGCTCTTTTGGTGGTAAGTTATAACCAGTACAACCTAGGAATACACCTGTAGTTGCAGTACGGATACCCATCTCACGTTGGCATGTTGGACATTCGATATCCGTGATAACCATTTCGTTCGAGCGCATACCGCCTTCAGGCACTTCAGCACCAGCGGTGAGCAGCTGTTTCTTAAAGTCACCAAAGAATTCATTAAGTACATCAATCCAATTCAGTTTGCCTTCAGCAACACCATCAAGTTGAGACTCCATGCTTGCTGTAAAATCGAAGTTCATTAACTCTTCAAAACTTTCAGTAAGACGCTCAGTAACAATCTCACCCATTTTTTCAGCGAAGAAGCGACGGTTTTCAACTTTTACATAACCACGATCTTGAATTGTCGAGATAATCGAAGCATATGTCGATGGACGACCAATACCACGTTTTTCTAATTCTTTAACCAATGACGCTTCATTAAAGCGCGCAGGCGGCTTAGTGAAATGTTGTAGTGGGTCGACAGTAATCAGCTCTAGCGCTTCACCCACTTCAAGTACAGGTAAATTACTTTCGTCTTCAGACTTCTTGCTCATTGGTGGTAACGCTTTAGTCCAACCAGGGAAACGCATAGTACGTCCCTTCGCGGTAAGCTGATACTCGCCAGCAGCAATCGTCAATTTCGTTGAATCGTATTGTGCAGGCATCATCTGACAAGCAACAAACTGACGCCAAATTAGTTCGTATAATTTCTTCGCGTCATCATCCATGCCTTTCAAATCGCCTGACATAACATTTACATCAGAAGGTCGGATCGCTTCATGGGCTTCTTGCGCGCCTTTTTTAGACCCGTATAAATTCGGTTCTGCAGGTAAGTAATCTTTACCGTATTTTGTTTCAATGAAACCGCGAGCACTCTCTACAGCGTCTTTACTCAAGTTTGTTGAGTCAGTACGCATATAAGTAATGTAACCGCCTTCATATAAGCGCTGTGCCAGACCCATTGTACGTTTAACGCCATAGCTATGACGCGTACTTGCCGCCTGCTGTAATGTTGACGTAATAAAAGGGGCTTTAGGCTTGCTGCTTGTCGCTCTGTCATCGCGTTTTAATAACGAATAACTGGCGTTTTGTAAGTCAGTAACCGCTTTGGTTGCTTGCGCTTCATTAACAGGTTTAAATGTTTCACCGGCATATTTAACCGCTTCAACACGTAATGGCTCACCCAGAGAGGTTACTAAATCTGTATGAACATCCCAGAACTCTTCTGGAATGAACGCTTTAATGTCGCGCTCTTTGTCTACGATTAAACGTACCGCTACCGACTGAACTCGTCCAGCAGATAAACCGCGCGCAATCTTTTTCCAAAGTAACGGCGAGACCATATAGCCAACAACACGATCTAAGAAACGACGCGCTTGTTGTGCATTCACACAATCAATGTTCAATTCTGACGGTTGCTCAAATGCTTCTTGGATCGCCGTTTTTGTAATTTCGTTAAACGTGACACGCTGGAAACGTGAATCATCACCACCAATAATTTCCCGCAGGTGCCATGCAATAGCTTCCCCTTCGCGGTCCAAATCGGTTGCGAGATAGATAACATCTGCTTTTTCAGCAAGTTGTTGTAATTCAGCAACGACTTTTTCTTTACCAGGTAAAATCTGATACGTTGCTGCCCAGTCATTTTCTGGGTCTATTCCCATACGCGAATATAACGATTTTTTATCACGTTTTTCTTTAAATGCAGCTTTAGCTTCTGGCGTCATTCCTTTAGTTTGTTGCGCAAGCGTCGGTGCACCCGCTCGTTTTTTGGCTGCCCCACCACTTGTCGGTAAATCACGTACGTGGCCCACACTTGATTTAACAATGTAGTCTTTACCGAGATATTTATTAATGGTCTTCGCTTTTGCTGGCGATTCCACAATTACCAGAGATCTTCCCATACAGACGGATTCTTTTAATTTATGAATAATATGAAATTGATGAATACAATTGATAATTTATCGATTAAGGATAGTCAAAAAGCATCATCTTATATTTGTACTCTATTTATATATATACATTGAATACACTTATAGTAGTCAATAATTTTTTAATTATTTTTTTTATGTCTATATTTCATACAAAAACATTACATAAGCAGAGCGATAACTATCTGACATAATAATCCATAAAAAAATATAAAAATCATACTAATAAACCACATAGAGCTGAAATATGTGGTTTATATGTCAATGCATATTTTACAGCTATGAACCTACAATTTTATTGTTGTGGGAACTTACTTTGCTGTAAAAACTTATTTAGGCTTATCGAAATAGCCATGGATGCTGCTTGGGCTAGTTTTTCAGCCAGTTTTTTACGCACGACATATTTAACAATGTAAATTGTTTTCGACTTATTCGCTTTTAGTAAGTAATCATCACTGGTTTGTAAAGTATCTACTAACCCACGTTCGTGTGCATGGGTACCGAACCAATGCTCACCTGTGGCTATTTTTTCAATATCCATATCAGGTCGGTGAGTGCTCACAAAGTTTTTAAATAACACATGCGTTTCTTCAAGTTCTTGTTGGAACTTTTCACGTCCAGCGTCATCATTCTCGCCAAACATCGTTAATGTGCGCTTGAACTCACCCGCGGTCAGTTGTTCGACATCAATATTATTCTTTTTCAATAGACGGTTAAAGTTCGGTATTTGAGCCACAACACCAATAGAACCAACGATTGAAAATGGTGCAGCAATAATATGATCAGCAATACATGCCATCATATAACCGCCACTTGCCGCCACTTTATCAACCGCGATAGTTAACTTAATATTAGCTTGTTTTAAACGTTCCAGTTGTGAACTTGCAAGTCCATAACCATGCACAACACCACCACCACTTTCTAAACGAACTAAGACTTCATCATGTTCGTTCGCAACAAATAAGATAGCAGTAATTTCCTCACGTAATGATGCGACTTCTTTAGCATCAATCCCCGCGGTAAAATCAAGTACAAAAAGACGTGGTTCAATGTCTTCTTTTGTAACAGCATCTTTATCATTGCCTTTGTCTTTATGGGCCTTTTTAAATGCTTTTAATTCATCTTTGTGTTTTTTCTTTTCTGCTTTGTGCTGTTCTTTTTCTAAAATTTTAGCTTCATCTTCAGACACTAGGTGTAACTGAAGTTCATCTTCAACATCTTTAAATTGCTCTGATAAATTGGTGATCTCCAAACGTCCATTACTCTTTTTTTGCTTAGACGTAAGATTGATTATACTGACCACTACAAATAATAATGCTAAAACGAATGTTATCGTTTTTGCTAAAAAAATACCGTATTCATTTAAAAATTCCAAATCCTAATCCTCGGTCGGTTATATCGATTTTGCCCTTTATATCATTTACAACATCGCATCTACAAGCTTTGCAGGTTACAATATTGCCAGATAAGTCGATATGGAACCAGAAAATGGATTATCAAGCAGAAAAAAATCTATTAGAAAACAAAACTATTTTAGTAACAGGTGCCGGTGACGGTATTGGTCGTCAAGCAGCACTAACCTATGCCGCACATGGCGCTACAGTGATATTACTTGGTAAAACAGTCGCTAAACTTGAAGCTGTTTATGACGAAATTGAAGCACTTGGCGCACCAACGCCTGCGATTATTCCGCTTGATATGAAAGGTGCGACTGTTGAAAACTATAAAGACATGGCAGACACCATTGATACGCAATTCGGTAAACTAGACGGTTTATTGAACAATGCGGGTCAATTAGGTGTGTTAGGTCCATTCCATCAAATTGATGAAAAGAGCTATGACGAAGTCATGCAGGTCAATGTAAAAGCACAACTGTTCATGACAAGTGCGTTATTGCCTGTACTGAAAAAAGCAGAAAAAGCATCTATCATTTTCACCTCATCAAGTGTCGGTGTTAAAGGGCGTGCTTACTGGGCTGAATATGCCATTTCAAAATTTGCAACCGAAGGCATGATGCAAACCCTTGCAGACGAATTTGAAAATACCAGTATCCGCGCTAACTGCATTAACCCGGGTGCAACGCGTACAGGTATGCGTGCAAAAGCCTTCCCTGGTGAAAATTCAAATACGCTCGTGACAGCAGAAGATATTATGCCGCTTTATCTTTATTTGATGGGTAATGACAGCGTCACTGAAACAGGTAAAACCTTTAAAGCACAACCAAACAGATAATCGGTTGGCTACATTCCCCCAAATAATGCAGTCCTTCGTTATTTGGGGATTGCTATCCATTATTTTCAGTGCTTTCCTACTTTTTCTGACCCATTTGACTCGACCTACTTCTCTTATTTATATCTTTGATTAGCGTCCTTCACTATAAAAAACTTGCTATCACAAATAATTACTGCAATAACTAATACCTATACTTCTCTATATATAGAAAGACTTTGTTAATAAGGATATTAACCAGTGAAATTGAATTGTGATATGGGTGAAAGTTTTGGCCTTTGGCAGCTTGGTATGGATGAAGCGGTCATGCCACATATTGATATGGCGAACATAGCTTGCGGTTTCCATGCTTCCGATCCCCTTATCATGCAGCAAACTGTGGCACAGGCTAAACACTATAATGTAGCCGTCGGCGCTCATCCTAGTTATCCTGATCTGGTCGGTTTTGGTCGTCGTCATATGCACTGCACAGCGAATGAAATTCAAGCCTTTATATTGTATCAAGTGGGCGCCCTCGCCGCTTTCTGCAATCAGCAGCATATCCCCTTAAGTTATGTTAAACCTCACGGTGCACTTTATAACGACATGATGCAAGATGAAGCCATTCTAATTGCGATTTTAAAAGGAGTGGCAGCTTCTGGTCCCGATTTACCCCTGATGCTAATGTCACAAGCAGACAATAGCCGCAGCGAAACCCTTGCTGCAAAATTTAATGTTCCACTACTGTTTGAAGCATTTGCAGATCGCTGTTATACCGATAACGGATTGTTACAGCCTAGAAATCTACCAGGGGCGGTATTTACCGAACATAGCCAAATTATTAACCAAGCAATACAGCTCGCGCAAAACGGTAATGTGACAAGTAATAACGGTAATCTCATTAAGTTAAAAGTTGATACGCTTTGTGTTCATGGTGATAACGTCCAATCTATCGAAGCCATCGCACAGATAAAGTTAGCACTAACTACAAGCAAGGAGTGAGATATGCAGTATCAGCTCGATATGATCGGTTATGATGCAATTTTGATTCGCTTTAGCGATGCAGATAATACTCAACTATTGCCAGTGATCCACACTCTAAATCAACAACTAAAAAATGCCCCAGATTTAAACACAGTGATTATTGATATTATCCCTTCATATCAAACATTACTTGTTAGCTTTAATATACTCAATATTGAACCGCATCAGCTGGCAGATATAATTCATGCGTATGTTAAACCACTGCTAAATACAACATCACCAAAATCTAATCATGTATCTCCCAGTAACGCTAATTTAATCACGATTCCTGTTTGTTACCACGAAAGTCTTGCGCCGGATCTTGAATCCTTATCACTATATTCAGCACTGAGTATCAGTGACATCATCCAGATCCATTCTTCTACTATATATAGCTGCTATGCAATTGGTTTTATGCCTAACTTTGCCTATTTGGGTGATGTTGATAAACGAATACAAATACCAAGGCATGCCAAACCAAAAGGCCAAGTCGCAGCGGGTAGTCTAGGTATTGCAGATAACCAAACTGCTATTTATCCTAAATCGAGTCCTGGTGGTTGGCAAATAATAGGTCAGAGCCCCGCAACAATGAATACATTATCTGTTGGCTGCCAAGTCAAATTCAGTTCGATTTCACTGGATGAGTTTAACCATTACCACCAAAAGGCTGATGCATAATGAATATTACTCCTGCATTCGAGGTTATCAAACCAGGCGTTCATACTTTAATTCAAGATCTGGGTCGTTTTGGATATCAACATTTAGGTATCACATCAGGTGGTCCAGCCGATCTCCATGCTTACCTATGGGCAAATAAGATACTCGGTAATGATAGCAATATGGCCAGCCTTGAAATTCATTATGGATTAATGGTATTGCGTGTATTAACGGATACAAAAATTTCGATTTGTGGTGCCGAGTTTGGGGTTAATATTAATGACAAGCCCGCTTTTAATTGGCAAACGCATAACGTTAAGACCGGTGACATTATTCAGTATCGTGGAGCAACAGCAGGTAAATGTGGCTATCTCGCCATTGTCGGTGGTCTGCAAACAGAAATGAGCCACCATAGTCGAAGTACCGTCATACGTGATAAACTAAGTGAAATAACGAGTACACCATTATATGAAGGACAGCGCTTACCAATAACAGCTCAAACCCTAGAACGCCCAATAGCACAATCACAACTACAAATCGCCGTTCCACGACATTATATTCCAAATTACTCAGCGCCATTAACCCTCGGATTATTACCTTGTTATCAATGGCAGCAACTCACATCAAAACAACAGCAGCAACTACTCACTAATAAATATCAAATAAGTCCGCAAGCCAATCGTATGGGCTATCAACTAATAGGTAACATGATTGCCGATCTACCAGCAACATTAACATCAGAAGGCATTGCATTAGGCAGTGTCCAACTTCCCGCTAATGGGCTGCCCATTGTCCTACTTCAAGACAGACAAACGATTGGTGGATACCCGAAAGCGGGTGTTATTTCGATTTTAGATTGCAGTAAATTATCACAACGCCAACAACGGGCTGATATATGTTTTAAACTCGAAAACCCTGTTGTTTCACGCTATAAAATGCAGGCTTTTAAACATTTTTTCGACTTTTAGTTATGGATTAAACCATTTTATTAATGGAAAAAACCATAAAACGAACACATAACAGCCAATCAATTCAGTGACGAAGTTCACACATTTAACGATAAGTAAAAATAATTGCGTTATGTTATGAAGATTTAACAAAATTTAATATCAGTCAAAAAACGCACCCTTCGAATTTACAAATTCGTATTTTTATAAAAAAAATCTATCTTAGAGCCCAGTGTGTACTAGAATTTAGCTTAAATCAGCACAAAACAAGTGGATGTTTGCTTTTTGTTAATCCGGTGTCACAAAGTATGGTCCAAACAGATAATGATGGGTTATTTTGCTGTATCATAAGTATTGCATTATTTATTTTTGCTGATTAAATACACCCACTTGAATTTACGGATTCAATTTCATGGCCATAGAATGCCCTGAAGTAAAACAAGCGACTAATGACTAATAAAAGGAACACAACATGTCTATTACAAAAACAATTGCAAAATCACTTGCTGTAGCAAGTTTAACACTAGCAGCTGCTGCGCCAAGTATCGCAACAGCAAAAACAAGTGACTTTATTACAATCGGTACTGGTGGTGTTACAGGTGTTTACTACCCTGCCGGTGGTGCAATTTGTAAATTTGTAAACCGCAACCGTAAAGAGCACAACATTCGTTGTTCAGTAGAAAGTACTGGTGGCTCAGCTTATAACATCAACACAATGCGTGCTGGTGAACTTGATTTCGGTGTAGCACAATCTGATCAACAGTTTTATGCTTACAAAGGTTTAAACCAATACAAAAATCAAGGTGCTTATACTGATCTACGCGCAGTATTCTCACTACACGCTGAAGCACTAACAATTGTTGCTCGTAAAGATTCAGGCATTAAAGATTTTAAAGACCTTAAAGGTAAGCGTGTAAACGTAGGTAACCCAGGTTCAGGCCAACGCAGCACAATGGACGTTGTAATGAAAGCTTACAACTGGGATAACAGCGCGTTCTCACTAACATCAGAACTAAAAGCAAACGAACAATCTCAAGCGCTTTGTGATAACAAAATCGACGCATTTGTATTCTTCGCTGGTTTCCCTAACGGTTCGATCAAAGAAGCAACAACAACGTGTGACGCTGTTCTTGTAACGGTTAACGATGCAACAGTACAAAAACTAGTTGCTGATAACCCTTACTACAGCCAAGTGGTTATCCCTGGTGGCACTTACACTGGTACACCAAAAGACACTGTAACATTTGGTGCGCGTGCAACAATCGTTACACCTAAATCAATGTCTAACGAAATCGTGTATGAAGTGACTAAAGCGGTATTCGAAAACTTCAATACCTTTAAACGTCTACACCCATCATTTGCATCGCTAACAAAAGAAGATATGGCTACAGCAGCACTTAGCGCACCAGTTCACCCTGGCGCAGCTAAATACTACAAAGAAGTTGGCTTAAAATAAGTTAACCTTCGAGTAGAAAATATTAAGGGGACATTGTCCCCTTAATATTCTAATCAAAATATTATTCAGCTTTATAATCATAATTTAATTTTTACTACTCTTACTCAAGTTACTGACTATTCTTACACTACGGATTAGTTAAGCTAATAAGCAGTACAACCCTTCTTAAATTAAGAGTTCTGTAATTATTAATATTCTACTAACGAATTACCGAGCCACTTCTTGTGATAAAACTATCGCAGAATGATGGAGGACAGATGTCTAAAACAGAAAATCAAACCACTAGCATGGATGCTGAACTGCAGGAGATGCTTGCACAGTCAGATACTGGTGCGCGCGATCCAAAAGGTATTGCTAAAAACATATTGTTAATTGTGCCATTTATTTGGGCGCTATTTCAATTATGGTATGCCTCTCCTCTGCCGTTCGTTTTAAATTTTGGTATTATTAACGATACTGAAGCTCGTTCTATCCATTTAGCGTTTGCTATTTTTTTAGCATTTACCGCTTATCCAGCAATGAAGTCGTCACCGCGTGACCATGTACCGCTGACGGATTGGATATTTGCATTTGCTGGCGCATTCAGTGCGGCTTACTTATTCCTATTTTATAATGAATTGGCAGATCGTGCTGGCGCACCCATTACTTTTGATACTGCAGTTGCAGTAACAGGTATGTTATTGCTACTTGAAGCAACTCGCCGTTCATTAGGTCCACCACTGATGATCGTGGCAATGGTATTTTTGACTTATACCTTTGCTGGTCCTCACATGCCAGACATTATTGCCCACAAGGGTGCAAGTTTAACTAAAACAATGTCTCACCAATGGTTAACAACCGAAGGTGTATTTGGTGTTGCGGTTGGTGTATCAACATCATTTGTATTCTTATTTGTACTATTCGGGTCGCTATTAGATAAAGCAGGGGCCGGTAACTATTTCATTAAAGTTGCATTCTCTTTGCTTGGTCATATGCGTGGCGGTCCAGCAAAAGCTGCCGTAGTTGCATCTGGTTTAAGTGGTTTAGTATCAGGCTCTTCAATTGCGAACGTAGTAACAACTGGTACATTTACCATACCGTTGATGAAACGTGTTGGCTTCCCTGCAACCAAAGCTGGTGCAGTAGAAGTTGCAGCATCAACAAATGGCCAGCTAACGCCACCGATTATGGGTGCAGCTGCATTCTTGATGGTTGAGTACGTTGGTATTCCTTATATTGAAGTAATTAAGGCTGCTATTTTACCCGCGCTTATTTCTTACGTTGCATTAATCTACATCGTGCATTTAGAAGCATGTAAAGCGGGGATGGAAGGTTTACCACGTCGCCACAAGCCGACATTAGCGCAGAGTTTATTCTCGTTTATGTCTGTCGTGGTCCTAATTCTAGTCCTTAGCTTTGCTGTTTATTATGGTATAGGTTGGACTAAAGATGTATTTGGTGCAGGCGCAATTTGGATTGTAGGTGTCGCAACTGTTGCAATTTATGTCGCGTTAATTAAATACTCGACCAAATTCCCTGAGCTGACCATTGATGATCCAGACAGTGAACTACTCGAGTTACCAGAACCAGGACCAACAGCAAAAGCAGGTTTATACTTCCTACTACCAATTGTTGTATTAGTTTGGTGTTTAACCGTTGAACGTTTCTCTCCAGGCCTATCGGCATTTTGGGCGACGATATTTATGATCTTCATTGTCATCACACAGCGTCCATTACAGGCTTACTTTAAACAAAGCCAGCCAATATCAGATGCAGTTAAAACAGGTTTTGTTGAACTGTTTGATGGCATGGTAACGGGTTCTCGTAACATGATCGGTATCGGTGTAGCGACAGCTGCAGCAGGTATTGTTGTTGGTACGGTAACGCTAACTGGTATTGGTCTAGTGATGACTGAGTTTGTTGAGTTCATCTCAGGTGGTAACATCATGCTGATGCTGGGCTTTACTGCACTCATTAGTTTAATCTTAGGCATGGGTTTACCGACAACAGCAAACTACATCGTTGTTTCAACATTGATGGCACCTGTTATTGTTGAACTAGGTGCTCAAAATGGCTTGATCGTACCGTTAATCGCAGTGCATTTATTTGTGTTCTACTTTGGTATTCTGGCCGATGATACTCCGCCAGTAGGCCTCGCGGCTTTTGCAGCTGCCGCCATTGCAAAAGCAGACCCGATTAAAACCGGTATCCAAGGTTTCATGTACGATATCCGTACCGCAATCTTACCTTTCATGTTTATCTTTAATACCCAGTTATTATTGATTGGTGTGGACTCTGTGCCTCACTTACTACTGACAATTTTCTCGGCCACAACGGCGATGTTAGTATTCTCTGCGGCAACCCAAGGTTACTGGTTAACAAAGTCGAAATGGTATGAAACAATCGGATTATTATTAATTACGTTTACACTGTTCCGCCCAGGCTTCTGGTGGGATATGGTATATCCACCGATTGAAGAAGTAAGCCCACAACACATTGAACAAGTGCTTGCTGATTTACCAAACGGTGGTGATATACGTTTACGTGTTGAAGGTGAAACCTTGGACGGCGCATTCCAAACTAAGATTGTACAGCTACCTTTTGCTGAAAATGCGATCACCGGTGCAGAACGTCTATTAAGTACAGGTTTAGAATTACGCTTTGAAGACGAAAAAACGATTGTTGATATGGTCGGTTTTGGTTCTCCAGCCGAAAAATCAGGTATTGATTTTGACTGGAATATCCTAGCAGTAGAGCGTCCGTTAGAGCGTCCAGCGAAAGAGTTCCTGTTTATCCCAGCATTACTACTACTTGCAGGTATTGCTGTTGGTCAACGTCGTCGTATTGCTAACAGTAAATAAGCATCATCGGCCTCGAAACATATATATGCAGTGTACTAAGTACACTGCATATATACCCAAATCACTTTAAATAAGTAATTTATTATGTATAAAATAATCTTACTACCCGTTGACCTTAACGAAGAAGGTTTTAGTCACGTAGCTGCCGAGCACGCCTGCACACTTGCAAAAATTTCTGGCGCAACAATACATTTATTGAATGTATTGCCGACATCTCAACTACCGATGGTCTCAGCCCATTTCCCTGCATCTGTTTTACAAGAAATCCGTAAATCAGCACATATCGAATTACAAGCATTTGCAAAAAAACATATTGATAGTGGTATTCCAACACAAATACATATGATGGAAGGCAAACCTTCCAAAGAAATTATCAAGGCGGCAAATAAATACAATGCTGATTTAATCGTCATGCCGAGCCACAAACGCGCTAAATTAGAGCTTGCCGTTATCGGTTCTGTTGCAGCAAGAGTTGTCAGCTCTGCCTCAATAAGTGTAATGGTTGTTAAACCACAATAAATATCTCTACGAGCAGTGTCATACACTGCTCAAATATAGAAAATCAATATGTTTAACTTTCATTATTTTTTAATAATATCTCTTCTAATTCTTTTACTTCCCCTCTTTTTTCGTTATTATTGCGTAATAAATCTTTGCTATTTCACTGAAGATGAAAAAGGATATTCATGTCAGTCTCCATACTAATCTGTGATGATTCAAACCTAGCACGTAAACAAATGGCCAGAACACTGCCACCTTATTGGGATGTTGATGTGAGTTTTGCATCTAACGGTGCCGAAGGTATTGATGCAATCAAGGCTGGTAAAGGTAGCATAGTATTCCTCGATCTTAACATGCCTGTCATGGATGGTTATCAGGTTTTAGAAGCCATTCAAAAAGAACAACTTAATGCACTTGTGATTGTGGTTTCTGGTGATATTCAAGCCGAAGCACATCAACGTGTAATAGCATTAGGTGCACTTGCTTTTATCAAAAAACCGGTAACAAGTCAGCAAATAGAAACAATTCTAATCAACTACGGCATTGTCGAAAAAGATGAGTTTTCTCAAACAGAAGCACTATTAGTCGCGCAGCATGCCGCTGAAAAAAGACAACAAGATTTAATACAATCAATTCCGGACACTTTGCCTACATTAAGTAATGAAATCGAGTTACCAGCTGAATTCCGTGATGCACTGCAGGAAGTAGCCAATGTAGCTATGGGTCAAGCCGCCGATTTATTAGCTCGTTTACTTGATGTATTTGTTCTATTACCCGTACCAAATGTAAATATCTTTGAAGCCAGTGAATTAACAATGGCATTATCAGCCGCATCTGAACAAGCGTCTATTTCAACCGTGTGCCAAGGCTTTATTTGTTCAGGTATTTCTGGTGAAGCATTACTACTATTCCATGATTCAAGCTTTGATGACATGGCTAAACTAATGGGTATTGAGCACAAAGATTCAAACTTCCAAGAGAAAGAAATTCTCATGGATACCGCAAATATCCTTATCGGTGCATTTTTGCAAGGGTTTAGCCAGCAACTGAATGTTAGCTTTAGTCAGGGTCATCCTTCTGTGCTAGGCCAACACAGTACGATACAAGAGATGATTAACGCCAATAACTTCCGTAAACAAAAAACAGTTGCGATTGAAATTAACTATCAAATTGAGCACCATGATGTGCAATGTGATCTGTTATTACTTTTTACTGAAAAGTCACTACCGAGTTTACTTAATAGTCTTTCTTACCTCATCGATTAACTTATTGTGTTTTGATGATTTATTTAGCTACAGACCAATCAAATAACAAGACAGTTACAAGGAATTGTTAATATGGATAATCAACATTCATTGAATGAGTTTCATTGGATCATGGATATGGTGCAAACTATTGATGCAGGTCTTGTAGTACTCGATAAAGACTTTAAAGTTCAACTTTGGAATGGCTTTATGAGTAATCACAGCGGATTAAGTCCAAGGACAGTACAAGACTCAAATTTATTCTCGCATTTTACCGAGTTACCTGAAGCATGGTTACGAAGTAAAATTGAATCCGTATTTTTATTAAAAAATAACGCATTCACTAGTTGGGAACAACGCCCTTATATTTTCCGTTTTAATAATTACCGACCAGTAACTGGTATTTCTGAATTTATGTTTCAGAATATGACAATCATACCGTTAGCATCGCTCACAGGTGAAGTAACACACGTAAGCTTGATTATTTATGATGTAACGGATATTGCGATTAACCGTTTACAACTCGATAAAGCAAATGAAAAGCTCGCACATTTGAGTCAAACAGATGCCCTAACTCAATTAAATAATCGTCATCATTGGAGTAGCCTAATTGATCACGAATTTAAGCGCGTTAAACGCTACGAACAAATATCAACATTAATGATGTTAGACATCGATCATTTTAAAAATGTGAATGATACCTATGGTCACGTTGCAGGTGATAAGGTGATTGCAGCCGTGTCTCAAGTAATGCGAAATAATGTCAGAGAAACTGATTTTGCTGCTCGATATGGTGGTGAAGAATTTGCAATTTGTTTAACTAATACATCAGCAATAGATGCAGTGATATTAGCAGATCGTCTTCGTAAAGCGATTGAGGATATTTCAATCATAGATGATGGTAACACTATTAAAGTAACAATATCGATTGGTATGGCTGAATTTACCGCGACTACAGACGCTGTTGATACATGGACTAAAAATGCCGATATCGCATTGTATCAGAGTAAAGCAAATGGACGAAACCAGTACACTATATTTAAGCTTTAAGCTAAAAACAAAAAAGGTATAGCGAAATGCTATACCTTTTTATATTTATTATGCTTACATTTCAGCTAAGACAATTTATTCTGCCGAAATTTGCTCTTCCTGAGCCTTCCCAGCTTGCTGAATACCCTCTTCCTTCTGAATAACGTCTGCTTCCAAAGCCACCTTTTCACGTTCGGCTTTAGAAATATAACGAGGTTTATTAGAATGAGGAGCTAATTTAGCATTGGCTTTTTTAGCTTTTTTCTTTAATGTCGAAACAACTTTTTTCTTTCTATTCATTATTTAATCTTATTACTTGTCTTCAGAACGATATTTTACTTGCATGCCAGCAAGGAAGTTACGTAATACTTGATCTTTACATTCACGGAAGTGTTTGTGATCAGGTTTACGGAAAAATGCACTTAGTTCGTGTTTACCTAAACGGAACTCAGCAAGTTCTAACAATTCAAGAACATCTTCATTCTTAAGATCTAAAGCAATTTTTAACTTACGTAAAATAATGTTGTTATTAATCGCGTGTTCAGGCTCAGGTTGTGGGCCGTCTTTTTTACCGCGGTTCGCATTAATTAGACCATTCAAAAAAGTCGCCATCTGTGTATCATTACAACGCACATATGCTGGATCATCATCTTTTTTTAACCAATCACTAATTTCGCCACGTGTAACATCAGCTTCAGCTTGTTTAAACAAAGCAATCATTTTGTCGTCACTGAAATTAAAAGTGTAGCGAATACGGCGTAAAATATCGTTATTGGTCATTAATTAGTCCTAATAAGGCTGGTGTGATGTCGTTATGACTCACAATTTTAGTTATGGCGCACAGTATAGCAGATAACCGAGGATTGATAACATGCAAGTTTATCCTCAGGACCAATAACATTATATCTCTACATCAATCACATTATTCTTCTATGCCGACTGCGTTACAACTAACCTTTTTAAGGATCCAGTAACCACTGTCTAATTTTTCTATAGACATCGGGATGATATAATAAATCCATGTGATTCATATCGCGTCCAATCCACTGATGGTGTTCAGGAAACGTAAGATGAAGTAAATCATCATTATGTCGACCTAACGCACTATCAACATTCACTAAGCCATCACCAATTAAACCATCACCAACAACTGTTGATTCTTTGCTTTTTACTGCGGCAAGCGTATAACAATGCACACCATTAGGTAAGGCTAACGTGCCTCTATTATCCATTGCATAGCTAAATCGATCTTTACCTTGCCAGTCTTCATCAATAATCGAACCATAACGTAAGTCAGTGATCCCTGCGCTACGGATTTGACCGAGTTTCGCAAATGGTTTGCTGTACGGATTTGAGCCAAGTAATACATCAATTAAATTACCGCCCTTTTCAAGCGCTGCACCATGATGCGGAGTACCTAAAAAAACCATTTTATTTACTTGAGCCAACCAAGTATGTTCTGCTTTTTCTCCATAGTAAAAAGCACTGCGAGCCACTAAACCGCCCATGCTATGAGCAAGAATAGACAAAGATAAGGGCTGCGGAGATATCCCTACTAAGTATTCCAATAGCGAAGATAAATCACGACCATTTTCCGAGATATGTCGACCTGTATTATAATGTAAATAAATAGGCTCGTAGCCAAGATCTCGTGCTAATTCAATGCCATGATCATGCTCATCAACTTGCCACTGCAAATCGTTCATGCACAGCCCATGTACCATCAACAATATCTTGCCGTTAGATTGCTCAATCAAATTACGTAAAGCCACATCAGATAATGGTTTACCGTCACGCCGAAATTGCATAATCACAGCCAAAGGATTTTCACGTTCGAGTAAATAATCCCCCAATACACCATTGAGCATGGAAATCGCAACTTCACGGTTTAGCGACGATTCATGCTGTCCAAGTGCTGAACCTAATTGAGATAAAGAAAAATCTATTTTGTCACCGACGAATGCGGTTACCGTTCGAATGTTACGATATACAAGTCCCGTAACGCCCCGCGTTCTTGGCTGTGTATCTTGCTTATTAAGGCCCAAACTTAAAATTGTGTAATGGAGCGCTTCCACGATATCAGTTAAACCTGTTACTGCATCAACCGCAAGCTGATTAATACCGCGCATATCATTTGCGCGATCCGAGGGCGACGCTTTGATTTCTAACTTTTTTGTTTTTATGCGTGTGTTAAACATACAGTACCTTTTCTATTTTTCGTTAGGGACGAATTAAGATCTTGACTCTGTTTTAACGCTAAATACTTGAATACACAATCTAGGTTTTGCTGACGTTCGCTTGGCGTTGCAATAATAAGGTCGCAGAAGCTGACAATAAAATACCGGGAATAACTTGTAAATTAATGCTTTGTCCGTTCACCAATAGTGATAACAAAGCAACAACGGCAGGATTCATATAGATGTATGCCATTACTCGTGTAGGCCCCAATGCGACCGTTGTTTTCTGATATAAGTATACTGTCATGAGTGTGGCACCCACAACCAAATATGCCATGTAAAATACAGATTCACCTTGGATCAAATGCCATTCTAATGGTAATCCAGATAACCAAAGAGCCACTCCCATCCAGATACAACCACCAAGTAACGTACTGAATACCATCACAATTAGCTCATCACCTCGATAAAGACGCTTCATCGAAATAGAGTAACAGCACATGGAAAAACAACCCGCAATAAATAACAGATCACCACTGTTTAAAGAGAAGTCAACCAATCGAGACAAGTCACCGCCAAAAATAACCCAGCAAGTCCCCAAGGCGCCAAGTAAATAAATCATCAACTGCTTAACTTTGATTTTATCTTTAAATACCAGCACACACAGCACCGCAGTTATAAATGGCACTAAAGTATATAAAGTCCCCGTATTTAACGCTGTCGTTATTTTTAGTGCTTCAAACTGGAAAATAAAAAACACGGAATAAAATAAACTAATAACCATCGATCGCGGTAAAGTCCGTAATACCTTATTCCGCCATTTTTTAGTCACGAGAATAAACGGTAACAATAGACTAACCGCGCCAGTAAATCGCAATAAGGTGAGAGAGAATGGATTAATAAGGCCAGCAAGATTTGCCGACGCCAGAAATGATCCAGCTACCAATGTAGTAGCAAGCATCACAAGAAGGTGAAATTTTATATTGGATTGTGCCAAGCCTAGGCCTTACTTTGAATGATAAATTGTATTTTCGGCAAGATTAGCACGCAAGCAATAGTAACTCCAACGCTATGAAGAGATGAGTAGCCAATCTGATGTATCTTGCCACACAGATTCTGTCATCGAACGTTTAAAAAAACCAAAGTGATCAATCGATTTCATACCGACCTGTTTAGGGTCAATGACCACCATATCCGATGCTGCATTTTTAAAATGACGTTGCAGCGCTTTAACACAGCTCGGAGGGGCAAACCGATTGTCATCAGCCATAGCATAAAATCGCATATTGCCCTTATATTGATGATAACCATCGTGCAGCTCGTTACCTTGTTCATCAGTATAGAATGGTTTACGCCCAAAACGACTCCAATCTCGAATAACTTGTTGTGGTAAATATTCAGCGCCAAGCACCCATTTTGGTAACCCTTTGTTCGCACTATAAAACAAGGGTAAAACGCAATAAAAGAACAGTACTGATAATGGTTGATCTTTACGTTCCCAGTTTTTCCAATGGATTTGTTGTGCCGCAATATTTAAAAATGATTCATAACGATTATTATTTGGAGTAATGCCAAGTAGTTGTCCACCGATAGAATGACCAACACCTGAAATTTTCATCTCGGGATAACAAGCTTGCGTCCAAGTTAACACAGCATCCATATCAAGCTGTCCCCAATGCATCATGCTTGCAGGCTTAGCATTGACGCTTGCTTGTTTACTATCTCCAATGCCTCGGTAATCGTAAGTAATAATCGTAAAACCCCGCGTACATAAAAATTCTGCATATGCTTGATAATATTTACGTAATACCCCCGTTGCACCATTAATAATAACAACGCGGCCATTATTGTTGCTCGGTTTGAATTCGCTCGCAACAAGCTGATAACCATCAGCTGTATTAATCTCAACTGTATTTATCATGATCTTAATCCATTAAACAAAAATAAATTCATAAAGTTTAGATTTAACCATATTTACGTCTTATTTACATTCGCCTAAATGACTAATCAGCCCCCCGATTAAACAAGATCTAATTTCAATCTGGTTTCGCTTATCGCAGCAGTGTACAATGCGCGGCTGAGTGATTTAATTGGAAAGATTTATGTTTGTCGGTTTTGACTACGGTACTTCTAACTGTGCTGTTGGATATGTTAATAATGCCAACCCAGAACTTGTTTCTCTTGGCCAGAACAGTTCTTATCTAGCATCTACGCTATATGCTTCGCATCGAAATATGATCCCTAACTGGGTCGCGCGTCACTTACCTGACTCAGTAGCAAAACCAAATTATCTGCAATTACGCCGCGGTCCTATCCAAGCTGGCCGTAACTTGATTAATGATGGCTATGAAGACCAATTATTCTTTGGCCAAGAAGCGCTTGATACCTACCTAGAAGATCCCGAAGAAGGTTATTACATAAAATCGCCAAAATCATTCTTGGGTGCGACCAGTTTAAGCCCGCTACAACTTGCTTTAATGGAAGATGTTGTTACCGCGATGATTTGCAATATCAAGCATAAAGCTGAAACACAGTTAGATAAGCAAATAACCCAAGTTGTGATGGGCAAGCCAGTTAACTTCCAAGGCCTTAGAGGCGAAGAGAGTAACCAACAAGCGTTATCACTATTAACAACAGCAGCGCAACGTGCAGGATTTCGAGATATTGAGTTTCTGTATGAGCCGCTTGCTGCAGGTTTTGATTATGAACAAAGTCTAACAACAGAAAAAACTGTGCTTGTGGTCGATATCGGTGGTGGTACAACTGACTGTTCATTACTTAAAATGGGACCCGATAATTGCGGTCTGAGTGATCGCTTTAAACATGTTTTAGGTTACTCAGGTGAACGTATTGGTGGTAATGATTTTGATATTCATTTTGCACAAAAATCATTAATGCCACTTTTCGGTCTAGGCTCGCACTTAATAAGTGGCCTGCCTATGCCAGTTAAACCTTTCTGGGATGCGGTTGCGATTAATGACATCGGCAGTCAAACCGACTTTTATAGTCAGCGTAGCCTTATCGGCTTAAAAGAACTGTATAAAAATGCGGAACAAAAACAGTTGATTACCCGTTTACTCAAGGTACAACAACAAAAACAGACGTATCAAGTGGTGAATCTTGCAGAACAAATGAAAAAGCAACTATCAGAAGCGCCTAGCACAACCGCAGATTTAGGCTTTGTTGAAAACGGATTAACTTTAGCGCTAGAACGTCAAGCGCTGGAACTCGCCAATGCGCCACAGTTAACAAAAATAAAAGCATTAATGGATGAGACGATTACCCAAGCACAAACAACCCCTGATGTTATCTTTGTGACGGGTGGTACGGCGAAATCCCCGATCATCTTCCAATATATCCAACAGCATTATCCAAACTGTGAAATCATTATTGGTGATCATTTTGGCAGTGTAACTAAAGGTCTAACCCGCTGGGCTGAGAAGGTTTTTGCTTAATTAACGGCGGTTAATTCGAAATGATGAATATTAGATAATAAAAAGGGCTGTGCGATACAGCCCCCTCACTTAGAAAGTGAAGCTTAAGCTAGCTGAAGCCCCTACTTGATTATCACTGCCATAAGAACCAGCAAAATCCAGATTCAACGTACCGAATGGACTAATACCAAGACCCGCAGTTAAAGAATCTTTCATAGTGCCTTGCATATCATGCTCGAAGCCCGCGCGTAATTGCGCCCAGTGCCATGCATTCAATTCAACACCAATACGTGCAAACTGTGTATTATCTTCTAATTCAACGTAGCGTGTTTGCTCTGTTAAATCGACATCAGCACCGAAAGTGAAATAGTCCGTAGAATAGACTACACCAAGTGTTGCTTGTGGGTTCATTTCATAAGTATAACCCGTCGCTGTAGACTTGATCTCTTGTGCTAACACGTCTTTTACGACTAATGCTGTACGGAAATTGTTTTTCATCCATACCGCACCCAAATCGAAGTTAAATGCAGTTACTTCTGTGTCCGCATCTTCTAACTCAAGGTCAAAATCGTTAACGCTAGTTAAATCTGAGTAGGTCTGTAATATCTGGTATTTTGGTGTAATACCAAATGAGAATGACTCACCGTAAATGTTATACAGCTTAGCCAATGCAAGTCCCAGTTCAGAATAACCAAAACCTGTAACGGTAACAGTTGACGATTGATAATTAGACTTAACATCAATACTTGCGATAGCTTCAACATACCCACGGCCATATAGATTAACAGCAATATTATGACTTGGAACAGCGATAGCAAACGCAACACCTGCAGTCACATTGACAGGAGCGTTACCATCTAGCTCAGTGAGGTAGTTGTCAATTGTAACTAGACTACTTTGAGATGGATTATTTTCATAATCATCAATCGCATCTTGTAAATCCATGATTGTTTCTAACGAACTGTCTGCATCCTTCACATTCACACCAATGGCAGGCAATAAAATACCAATATCATCCGATTCATGAAAAACAGCCACTAATGCAGGGTTATACAGTGGTGCAACTAAATAATCAGCTGTCGCAACACCAACATTACCCATAGCATTTGTACGACCATCCGGTGCATAGCTCGCTGCCGATGATGCTAAAGACGTGAACGCCAGTGCTATACTAAGTGAAATTCCATTTTTCGACATATGAACAATATTACCTATGTATTTTAAATTAGGTTCATTGTAATCGGAGAATGAATTTAACGGCACCAATATTAGTACTTTAGTTCAAACTTTTATCAAAAAAGAATAAAACAATTAATACCAAAGCATTAGAAGTACTATTTAGCTTTTTTCAACACTTGCACCAATCGATTAACTGCTAATGCTAAGTCTGAATCACAGGCATTGGTAAAATTTAATCTAAATGCAGCGCCCTTTCCTGCTTCTGATTGATAGAATACAGAACTAGGTACGACAGCAACCCCCACATCGAGCATGTCTTTGGCAAGTTTATCAACATTACATTCAGGTAAACGTAACCAAATAAACATGCCACCTTCAACTTGTTCGAACTGACAATCATCAGGTAATTGCGCGGTTAATAGATCCGCTAGGTATTGATACCGTTGGCGGTATAACTGACGTAGTCCATCTAAGTGCTTAGGAAAGTCTTCATGCTGTAACAGATCTAATAATACCGCTTGCATTGGTTGGCTTGAATGTAAATCTGCACCTTGTTTTACACGTTCAAGTGCCGAAATCCACGCCTTAGGACCACTCACTAAACCCAAACGAATGCCAGGTGTTGCTATCTTAGAATATGAGCGTAATACAATTGCCTGTTCTGGGCAGAAGCTAGACACCAATGGTAGCTCAACTCCCGCAAAACGTAATTCACGGTAAGGGGCATCTTCAATCAGTGCCACATTATATTGCTGACACAATTGCGCGACTTTTTTACGCACCTCAAGTGACCAACATACACCCGTTGGATTATGGAAATCAGGCACTGCATAAAACATCTTGATTGTCTTATCCGCAAAGCATTTCTCTAGCTCTTGTAAATCAGGGCCGTCAGCACATTGTTTGATACTCTCAATACTTGCCTGTGCTAATCCAAATACTTGCAGAGCACCTAAGTAGCTTGGCGCTTCCATTACCACTTTATCGCCAACGTCTAAAAATGCACGCGCAATCAAATCAAGTCCTTGCTGCGATCCCGTACAAACCAACGCATCTTGCTGATCAGATAATTGATAACATTCACGGAAGTAAGTTAATAACGGCCCATAACCCGCAGTACTGCCATACTGGAATAATTCTGCACGCGTACTCAATTGTTGGATACTTTTCTCCATTAGCGCTAAAGGGAAATGATCACCATCAGGCAGTCCCCCTGCTAATGAGATGACATCTGCAGAGTTAGCGACACTCAAAATTTCTCTTATATAAGATGGTTTAATGGCTTGTAATGATTTCGCTAACAGCATAGTGTATCTCTCTAGTTATTTTGTTTTTATTGGTTTTATTGGTTTTAATCGCTAACTAGTCACATGTTATATAGTTTTTCAGTTGAATTAACCTTAAAAACTAATAAAAAAGTGATTAATAACGAAATAGCTATCCATTATAGTACGGAGATAAATTTGACATGGCATGTCCATTTATGCGCTTATAGATGTCCATTTATGCTTTTATAAGATCACTATGTCGATAAACTCATCTTTAAATCATCAAACATCGCGAATAAACGATGTACTCTATTTTATCCATAGTGATATTAGTGCTGAACTGCCTGCTAGAAAGCTGGCTGAGATCGCCGCTTATTCTGAACAACACTTCCATCGCGTGTTCAAAAGTGTTGTCGGCGAATCCGTCCACCAATACATTCGCCGTAACCGTTTAGAGTTTGCCGCTAACCAACTCATGTTTGATACCAGTAGTTCGGTCCTCACTGTCGCCACAAAATCAGGTTTTGCCTCGGTATCCTCTTTTAGCCGTGCATTTAAAACCACCTTTGCCATGTCACCCGGAGAATGGCGTAGTAAAGACTTAGCCACCAGCACCCCACCTTATTTACGCGACCCAGAGATTGCAGCAGCTTACTCACGAATTCAAAGCCGCATATTGCCCCGAGTCCAAATTATTGAATTACCCGAAAGGCATGTGGCTTATGTCCGCCACCAGGGTTATGGTCGATCCATTCGTTTCGCCTGGCAAACCCTTGTAGCGTGGGCAAAAGTCGAAGGCAGAAGTTATCAGCAACAGTTTGGCTTGCATCACTCTAACCCTGCTTTTGTCGGCTTAGAACAATGTCGTTATGTGGCATGTCTAGCAATAGATAAACCTTTGTTACGCCGTGGAATGGTGAACAGCATGGTGATCCCTGGTGGCTTGCACGCAGTATTTAAACTAACAGGTAAGTATGGTGAATTATTGCCATATTTAAGTAAGATTATTGAACAGTGGCTACCATCATCAGGCTTTAAAATGCAATCGACACCGGCTTACGTGCATTACCAAAAGAATCATTTTTTAGACGATGATGAGCAATTTGAATTACAGTTTTGCTTACCCGTATCAACCTTCTTTTAATGCTTTATCGTTCATAAATACATTACTTAGCATGATTAAAACCTAGATAGCAAAAAGCCGGAACTTAAATGAATAAGTTCCGGCTTCTCTAATAGATGGCGGAGGAGGAGAGATTTGAACTCTCGAGGAGCTATTAACCCCTGCTGGTTTTCAAGACCAGTGCATTCGGCCACTCTGCCACCCCTCCGCAGCAGGTTCGAATAATAGGGTAAACGCTGTTGTTTGTAAATACGTGTCACAGAATAAATTATAAATTTATTTCAAAGAGTTAAATAAGCAACCAATTGTATAAAAAAAGACAGGAATATATTTTTAGACTTATTCAAACTCAAGACCTTTCATATCTAAGTCAAGATATGAAAGGTCGTTAGCTATATTTTATTTAAGTCCTTTAATCGTTGATGTATATTTTCCCTTCTGAGTATTTAGTTTAGCTCGTGGCCAGATTTTGAATGCTTCATCTAATGCATCAACGTCTTCAACAGATACAGTTTCATTCACATCCCCACCCTTAAGCACCTTAAAGTCCCCAGATGATTTAGTTGTGTATAACAGTGTATTATCATTAACATTGCTGCTAAGTGGTGCTGTATACCACATCCAATCTTGATTATTACTGCCATACGTACTACATGTTTTTACCTTCAATTGTTTTTGTGAACTATCTAAACATAGAGTTCGATCATTGGCATATACATACTTTCTTTCCGGTGTATAAATGAATAACTGGTCAATATTAGATTTATCACAAGGCTGCGCAGTAACATCATGACTAGGATTAACAGTAAAGCAATGCTGAGTTTCATCAGATAAATAAGGGTATGTGATAACACTTGGCTCTACGCCTGAAAATATAGGGCTATCCCAATTAACACTAACTCTAAGTGAGTCAGCATAAGAGCTAGATATATAGTCATCACCATAACCTTTACGACTATTCACCCCACCCCAATACAGTCTACCTATCCACCATTTTGAAAAACCTTGTAACGACATACCACGTACGTCAGTTGTAATGGTTAAAATAGACTTACCTGTTGTACCTTTCCCAGCTAAATAAGTAGCAGAATACTCCGGAATAAAACCATTACTGTATGGTGTATTTCTCAAATTATCGAATGTTTTGAAAGGTGGTTCTATGCCATCCAAATAATCCCAACGATCCCTAGAGTTATTCACAAGCCCGTAGTATTTATTATTATCAGAACCATATTCTTTATTTTTGTATTCAACACTGTGCTTATTTAATGCCGAATTAGCATAATAATCAAAATAATTACCATTTGTAAAAGTTAATGACTTCGACGATTCAAAAGCAACTTTCTTAATTGGCACTTTTGGTATACTAATGCCTAACTCAAAAGCAATCTTTGAGTTATAGGTAACACCCGTTCTATCTTGATCGTTGTTACGTGGGAATGAGTCATAGAGTTCTACTTTATTATCGTTCCAACTTGTCGATATTTTTACTTTATCTAAATATTCTCTATACGAATATTTGCCTAGCTGATGACTAGGGGAATTAGTTGAAATAGTCTTATAAGTCGACCACCCTTCAGTCGGATTAAAATTAATTCCGGCACCGCCAACAAGCGTAACGCGAATATACTTAGAATTATTACGATTACCATATGCAGGCGATGACGCAATAGCGCTTACTTCATAATACAAGATAGCAATATCGTTCTTCGTTGGATAAAACCCTTGGTTTAATTTTTTCAAATACCTAAATCGCCAGCTATAATCTGACGGTGAATCACTTGAAGTACTCCCAGCGCGGCTGGTTAAAGGTTCAGCTCTAGGTAAAACATGTCCAATGCTGGTTGAGGCTTCAGCTCTAGGTAAAAGATCAGCCGTAGATAATTGAGTTTGATTAGATTCCCAGTATGAATCTGAATCATTAATTAAATCAATAATAATTTCTTTTTCAAAAGAATCTAAGCTTGTAATTATCCTTTCAGATTCTTTTTTTGGATTATTTACTAAGACATATGGGCTCATCACGCCTATACCAAACAACTGAGCTGTGATGGCACTACGATCTTGATCTTTTAAATTAGATAAATTAATGAAAATATAATTTTCACATTTAGTAAGATCAAGATTTGAATTTTGTTCCGTTGGTTCGATGTAACACGACTCTTCATAGAATTGAGTCGACATCAATTCTGCTTGAATTGAGTCTTTATTCTCAGCCGCAAAGGTGGGTAAGACAACTGTGGATAATAATGCTAACAATATGGTATTTTTTTTTCACTATAGCCTCCATGTAAGAACATGAAATGATGCAAGAGAACGGCATGAATAGCGATTAACTAAATTGACGGATAATTACGCAAGATGTTAAACGTTGATTAATTTCTGCCGAATTATTAAACACTCACAATGTATCTTACACAGCTAATTATAGGTATATGTTTAATGTAACTTATTGTAACAATTATGAAAAATAAATAAGTGAAAATGAATATCATAGAAAGTAAAAAGCCGGAACTTAAATTAATAAGTTCCGGCTTTTATAAATAGATGGCGGAGGAGGAGAGATTTGAACTCTCGAGGAGCTATTAACCCCTGCTGGTTTTCAAGACCAGTGCATTCGGCCACTCTGCCACCCCTCCGCAGCAATGGAGGGAATAGTAGGGTAAGTTCATTGACATGTAAACACTGTTTTATGAATTAAATCATAACAGAATCTAATCAGTTAAATAACGAACGGTTTGTATGAAAAGCGTGAGTTTTTATTGACTCTCAATCAAAGGCGTAACTTAAAGTCAGTTTCGCCTTTTTTATATAAACGTGAGCGTGTTACCCTACCGCTTAAAACATTTGTAATAATAACGTAAAAACAAAGACACTTATCGCGAATGCAAAACCATAGCTTAGTACTTGCTGCCAATCTCGACCACGTTTAATGCCTAAATCATGTAATGCATGAAAAATTCGGTGTAAGGTGTGCCATAGTGGTAACGCAATTAACACGAGAATAATTGCCGCACCATACCAAGTCGTCGCAAAAGCATGTAAGGTTTGATAATTAAAATTACCTTGGCCTATGATCCCCAACGGAATTAATAACCCAGTAATTAAAATCATCACTGGCGTTAAAAACGCCGTTAGCATGCCTCCAGCACCAAACAATCCCCAAAAAACAGGTTCATGAGATCGTATGTAGGTTTTCTTGTTCATCTCAGACATAACAATTCCTTACAGCATAATTACTAATAAACAAAAAACAGTCGCGACAATAAAAGCCACATAATGTCCCGACACAATCACATTGTCATCGAGTCGCTTGCCTTTTATCCATAAATCAACGGCTTTAGGCGCTAAAGAAAACCAAGTAACAGTATGGTACAACGCTAACCCTAAAGCGATTAAATGCACAATCACTGCAACCGGACTTTGTAATGACGTCATCCACGCATTAAAAGCGACTTCACCTTGGCTTAATCTCAATAGGCCCCACGCAAGTATCAAACTATAAATAGTAATGAACACACTACTGCCTTCGCGGATCATGTATTTAGTATAGAAAAGTTGTTTCATCCACCAGTCAGTAGGCAGTTCTCTTGTATATGGTTTACGTTTACTCATTGCTACTCCTCACTATGTATTGCTCATTGCTGTACAGCTACAATTTACGACTTGCTACTCAGGTTTAAACATACCAATAAGATAGTCTTTACTGCTTTCAACTTTTAACAATTGAATTGCCCCCGCAGGATCAACCCCTTTTGGGCAAACCACGGAACAATAACCAACAAACGTACAACCCCAAACGCCCTCTTCTTGATTGACTATTTTCATGCGTTCAGCTGTGCCAGCATCGCGACTGTCGCGGTTATAACGCGCGAGTAATGCAAGAGCAGCAGGCCCGGTAAATTGAGTGTCTAACGCATATTGCGGACAAGCAGCGTAACAAAGCCCGCAATTGATACACATTGAGAACTTTTTATATTTTTCCATTTGCTCAGGCGTTTGCTTATAAGTTCCCTCGGATAAACATTTCTTTTCTTTAGACCCGTTTTTATCAGGAATAATGTAAGGTTTTATTTCTTCTAATTTTTGAATAAAGTCATCCATCACCACCACTAGATCACGCTCAATCGGAAAGTTAGCTAGTGGTTCCAAACTGATCGTTTTAGGATAATAATCACGTAGAAATACTTTACAGCCCAGTTTTGGTACACCATTAACCATAAGGCCACAACTCCCGCAAATAGCCATGCGACAAGACCAGCGGAAACTAAGCGTGCTATCAAGGTTATCCTTAATATATTGCAACGCTTCTAACACAGACATATCGGCTCTATAAGGCAGTTCAAACGTTTGGGTAAAAGGCTTATCATCCATCTCTGGGCGATAACGCATAATGTCTATTTTGATACTTTCCAAGCTCATTACTTTGCCTCCTGCGCTAATTGATCACCAGCTGCACCATAAGCACGGACTGCGGGCTGACTCTTGGTGATCTTTACACCGCTATAATCAATTTTAGGCGCTTTATCACCTTGATAATAAGCCAGAGAATGTTTCAAGAATTTCTCATCATCACGCTGCTCAAAACCATCAATACGTTGATGTGAACCACGAGACTCTTCACGTAAAATCGCACTGTGCGCCATGGCTTCAGCAGTATCGAGTAGATAACCCAGTTCAATTGTGTATAGGAAGTCAGTATTGAACACACTGGATTTGTCTTCGACCTTGACATTTTTGTAACGCTGTTTTAGCTCGGCTAATTTATCAATGGTCTTTTGCATCGATGTTTGAGTACGGTAAATACCAACCCCCTTTTCCATACAATCACCCATCTCTTGACGAATCACAGCCACCTTCTCGGTACCATCACTGTGCAACAGGTCATCCATACGTTTAATCACCACTTCCACTTGCACTTTAAGTGGCGCAATATCTTGATGTTGATTACTACTGGCATAATTAGCGGCCTCTTGACCAGCAAGCTGACCAAATACGGCTAGCTCTGTTAGCGAGTTAGAGCCTAAACGATTCGCGCCATGTAAACCGACCGAAGCACACTCACCAATGGCATATAAGCCTGCCAATGACGTTGCAGTTTTAGCATCAGTGGCAATCCCCCCCATGGTGTAATGTACGGTTGGGCGTACTGGAATTGGCTCATGCACAGGGTCAACACCGACATAGGCTTTTGCTAATTCGCGAATAAATGGTAAACGCTCATTAATTTTTTCTTCGCCGAGATGACGCAAGTCTAAATAAATATAATCGCCACGTTCGCCTTCGACCACCCTGCCTTTTTGCTGTTCTTGCCAAAAACATTGACTGAGTTTGTCACGAGGACCTAGCTCCATGTATTTATTTTTAGTTTGGCCTACCGGTACTTCAGGTCCTAAACCGTAATCTTGCAAATATCGGTAGCCATCTTTGTTCACTAAGATACCACCTTCACCACGGCAACCTTCGGTCATTAAAATACCGCTGCCCGGTAAGCCTGTTGGGTGATACTGTACAAATTCCATATCGCGCAGTGCAATACCATGACGATAAGCCAGTGACATACCATCACCAGTAACAATGCCACCGTTGGTATTATAGCTGTACACACGCCCTGCACCACCGGTAGCCATGATCACCGATTTTGCTTGGATAAGTTTGATTTCACCTTCAGCAATATCAAGAATAACAACACCTTGGATCTTGTTATCTTCAACAATTAGGTCTAAACAAAAATGCTCATCGAATCGAGTGATCTTAGGGTGCTGTATCGAAGTTTGAAACAGCGTATGTAAAATATGAAAGCCACTTTTATCGGCTGCAAACCAAGTGCGTTCAATTTTCATGCCGCCAAAGGCTCGAACATTAATTGAACCGTCTGGTTTACGACTCCACGGACAGCCCCAATGCTCTAATTGCGTGAGTTGTTTCGCAGCATTCTCGACGAAGTACTCGACCACATCTTGTTCACATAACCAATCACCACCGGAAACCGTATCGTTAAAATGGTTTTCTAAAGAATCATGATCTTGTGCTACACCTGCGGCACCGCCTTCTGCTGCAACTGTATGACTGCGCATCGGATAGACCTTGGAAATAAGTGCAATATCAAGCTCTGGATGATTTTCCGCAATTTCAATTGCGGCTCGTAAGCCCGAGCCCCCGGCACCAATAATGGCAACATCTGTTTTAATTATTTTAAATTTATGCATTTTCACTCACATCAAAAGTCAGCTTAAAACCAAGTAACCAATAAGGGGTATTTTAATATGAGTTGTAGCTGTGGAGCTTGATGTGAATCAATAACAATATCTAAATATTCGACTGGATATGTTGATAAAAAACAGGTCTATTTTAAAGATACATATCTACTAACAACGCGCATATGGCATGCATAAAATAGATCAAAGCAACCATTGTACAGCCCCAAAAACAGAAAGCACCAAAGCTGAAATTTCAGCTTTGGTGCTTTCAAGATAAAAAATAACGGACTGTCATCTCTCAACAAAATGACTTATCAAAGATTAGCGACGTGACTTTTCAATACTATTAACGTTAGTCACTTTAAGTGATGACCAATAATGACCTGATAACACCAGTAATCCAGCAAAAATACCGAGGTTTTTAATGAAGTTTTGCATTTCATGCGCCCCTTCAAGACCGGCTAAGTTCCAAAAATCATGCAAGTTAACATTAATAACTAACACAAGGCCTGCTAGCAGTAACGCAACGATAGCGGTATAACGATTAGCAATCAGTAAAAGCGCAGCAACAATCTGAAATATGCCTGCTGCAGCGAGTAATACAGGCACAAATGGCATGTTATGCTTTTCCATTAAACCAATGTGCATGTCCCAAGACACAAATTTCATGATACCTGGAATTAAGAAGTACAGCGCCAACATGATGCGGCCTACGGTAAGTAACACAGTATTCATTTTATGCTTGGCCCTTTACGCTAAGTTGAACATCTATATTGCCACGTACCGCGTTTGAGTAAGGGCAAACCTGATGTGCTGTAGCCACTAATGTCTCAGCTTCCGCCTGCGGTAATGCTAACTCAATAGCAAGGTTTACTGTTAACGCAAAGCCACCCGTCGCGTTAGGACCAATACCAACCTCTGCTGCTACAGGTGCAGCTGTTATTTTTATTTTCATTTCGCGTGCAACATGCAAGATGGCATTAGAAAAACAAGCAGCATAACCAGCAGCAAATAACTGCTCCGGATTAGTTGCAGCACCAGTCCCCCCCATTTCTTTTGGATAGCTTAATTCTAGCGATAACATGCCATCATCCGTCGCAACTTGACCGTTACGACCCGCTGATGCTGTTGCAGTTGTTGTATAAAGTGTTGTCATCATAAATTCCTTAATTAGCCCAAATAGCTGTTCAATAAATCATGCATTAGTGGTTGCTGCGCAGTTTTGCATAAATTACATTGCACACAACCTAACTACGTTCACTATATTCCCGAAAAGGATAAATTACAACTACATTGTGCGCAATCTATATTTAATTATTCATTAATACTGTCATACAGCTAGTTTATTCACGGTCTAATTTTAAAAATTAAGATGTTAGAAGTAGTATTAACGAACAACCATCAGTCGTAATAATAGCGGTTCGTAATAAATAGAAAAAAGCACCATCATGAGAAACATAACAGTGCTTATATAATCAGAAAGAAAGTAAAGGTTAGATACTTGCTAGATGAGCTAATAACTGCTGGTTATCGGCAACTGCATCTAAACGAGTTTTGTTATAGAAAGTCACATTATTACTTCTTTTCTTCGGCTGTAAATTGCCCTAACGCAAGACCGCTATTACTGTATAACGTTAAAGTATTATCAATTACTTTATAATTAGCCGTTTCTGACAATACCGCTAAAAATTGCGTTTCTAAATTCATTTGTTGAAAGCACAGCTTTCTGCTTGTTGATAATTGAGTCAGATTAACGCTATTAGCTAATATGTCATAATTACCACTAAAACGATTACAGCCTGCAAAGCCCAACACTTTTTTGTCGTCTTGATTGAATGTAATATAAGGGGTGTGCAGAGTAACATCAGCAGTAATTGCCTCTGTACCTAGCATAGATAACAGCCAGTGCGTTCCCGTTAAACGAACTTTCCCGACACCGTTAACTTCGGAGCGTACTTGCGATACCAAAATTTCGGTCGGTTTAGCACTCTGGTTACTAAATGCATCAACTTGCTCTGTATTGATAAATAATAACTGACCATCAAGCTCAATCTGCGCGCGTAATGCATAACGATGCTGCGGCTTTATTTTCGCAGCGTTATAGCGTAAATCAATTTTATAGGGTGGAAACCCGACAGCAGTGATCGTTTGCTGAGCTATAATTTCCGCAGCCACATCCATTTTCGAAATATCTTCCAATACCAAGCTCACTTGTGCACCCGGTGGTAAAGCAATGCGCTGTCGGTAAAACACATTCGCTGTAATACTGTGTTGCTGGGTAGTTACCGCCTGCTCAACTTTAGCACTCCCCTGCTCGGTAGTTGCACAGCCACTCAAGCCCATTAACAAGGTGCTGATAACGGCAGTGGTTAAAAGCATTTTACGATTTAGCAGACGTCTATTTTTTTGCATGTAAATAATTACCTTAAAATAATTTTTAGACTTATCACCGGCTTATAAACTTACTCTGCAGGCGTTAATTCAGGAGCCTGTACAGAATCACTTACAGTGTCAGGTTGCCGTGAAATAGGCTTAAGCACCAATTCAAATAACTGTCCCGACAACTTACCCAACGCTGGTAAATCTAGAGTAGCAGAGTACAGTAGCTTACCATTATTTTCGATTCTCGCGCTAACAACATACTGGCCATTATGATCAAATAATGCGGGATCGTATTCTAACGAAATATTATAAGGAGGAGGCGTATGGGCTTCGATGGTTTTTTGACCTAGTATTGAACTGCTAATATCAGTTTTAGAGATATCCTCCAACGTAATAGTAACGGTTGAAGACGGCGGTAAGCTCTGACGCTCTAAATAGATAACACGCGTTTCTAGATGCTTCATTTTTGGCACAGACACGACAGTATTGACCTGGTCTTCAAAAACGACACCCCACACAGGAATATCTTTAATCTGCATTGGCATTACTTTTAACGGATTTTGCTCAAGCAAAGTAAAGTTAGCCATTTTACCAACAACGATAGAACCAATGTTATCTTCTAGTCTTAACGTATGAGCTGCATTTATGGTAATAGCTTGCATCGCCTGATAGGCTGTAATACGTTCTTTTTGCGATACTTTGTTATGCTCCGATGTTTCTCGGTTAACCGCTGTCCAAGCAAGTGTTAACGGTTCCATAGGCGCCATAGAAAAATCAGAATGAAATGAAACGGGGATATTTTTCTTCATCAAACTATTAACACGCACCAGATTTTCGGCACGATCACTGCCTAACCCGACTTCCGAATATTTATCCGCTAAGGCCCATAAATAATACGGGTTCACAGATGCTTCAATGCTTAATTTAGCCATATGTTTTACTTGTTTTTTGGTGAAATAGCCCATGTGGTGCAAAGTAAATCGATGGTCCTTTCGCGCTAACCTGGCTTGATCAGCTTGATTAAAATCCAATACTTTCTGAATACCTAAATCACCATTAGCATGCACATGGATCTGATAGCCATTTTTCCAATAAAAACTGAGTTGTTGCTGGAATAGATCCAATGGCGTCATCCACTCGCCTTCATGATCGTCTAAATAACCATCTTGCATTTGCATCAGCTGAGAGTAAATCGCACCATCCGAAAACAGCTTAATTTGCTTAGGCAAAAATTTAATATTTTCAGTATTATATTTATCTTCTAAGGTTTCGATGAAATCTAATGCTTTCTGATTACTCTGCCCACTTGCATTATATAAATACGTACCATTCGGGATGAGAAATACATCATAAGGTGGTTTTTGATCCATTTCTGATTTTAATAATTGATACTCTAAATCAAAGTTAGAACTAGGGAAACCTGGTTCAGCTATCGTTGTAATACCATTTTTAAGCACTAATTTAGACATGATATTTAACCCTAATTTATAACTTTCAGGATTAATAAAATCAGCTGTAATCTTAGGTAATAATGCTAACCAGCCACCTTCATAAAAATGACCTTTTATCCAATCAACTTGCGGATTGTTAGCAAAGTCATCTTGCTTAAGACCAAATTTTTTAATCCCGGCATCGTTCAAAAATATTTCGTGGAAAGAACGGTGAATAATCGCAACAGGTTTATTTGGCGACAGTTCATTTAATATCTCACGTGTTAATTCGCCGTGCCAGAGTTGGTGATAACCCCACACAAAAAAGACACTATCTTTTTCGGCATTATCATCAATTGATTGCTTTAGCCGCTTAAGGTAAGCGAAATGACCAGAAACCCCTTTTTTAACTGCGTTAGGCAACACCCAATCATAAGGAGCAATGATCTCATTAGGCAACATAACAGCCGCAATTGAAGGGTGTACGTGCGGTTCGATAAAACCAGGTAGCATGGTTTTTCCACTAATATTAATTAGCTTGGTATTATCCCCACTGAATTGCATTGCTTCTATTTTAGAACCAACAAAAATTATTTTTTTATCTTTCGTTGCAACTGATTCAGTATAAGCTGGCTCAAGTCCTTCCATCGTCAAAATATCACCACCAAAATAAATGGTGTCAGCAATAATAGGTGTTTTCAAAGCAGCGTTGTCAGCAACATGCGCTATATCTACGGGCTGTGATTGTTTGTCTGTTAATTGAGTGGCTATCATTTCATCCGACACTGTAATCGCCGATGCCTCAACCGCATTAACTTGCATGCTGAACAGTAGGCCACACAATAATATAATTTGTATAAACCATTGCACAGAAAAAGAAAACAATCGGATAGGGCTAGCTAAGCCTTGAGTTGACATTCCGCCACTCCTTATATAAGTCAGTGAAATTGTGAATAAAATAACATAACAGACACTATAAAACCATAAAATCACATTGCCTTAACCGGATGGCTAACTTGCAATTGTTTCCAACTCATCATCACACTCTTGCACAAATTGACGGATTTCAGCGTACGCTTCATCGGCCTCTTCTAGATCAAACAAATGCCAAACATGCAACATATTAGACCATGTTTGCAAGCGCACATCGGAGCCTTCCGAACACGCTTTATTCACATAACGTCGAGAGTCATCCACCATCATTTCGGTATCACTTGCATGAATCAAAATTGGCGGTAAACCAGATAAATCACCAAATATTGGCGATACTCTCGGATCGCTAGGATTCATGCGAAAAAGAATGGTTACCCAGATAAGTAATATAAATTTAGGAAAATGGTGGAACTTCCCCATGAACGGACTTAGCAAGAAGTCAGTTTTAGCATTATAGCTCAAACTGTCATAACTGAAGGTACTATCAATACAAGGACATATTGCAATAGCAGCATCCACCTGACGAATTTCTTGAGACTTTAACCAGCCAATTAAGGATAATGTTAAATTACCACCTGCTGAATCTCCCGCCACATAAATACGATGACATGCCTGTTTATTATTTGGATTATTGGCGAGAAGCCATTGATACGCATAACGGCAATCATAGATTCCCTGCTCACGTTTACCATCAGGGATCATTGCATAATTCACAGCAAATACTGCAACACCAAGTTCACGTGCTAAACGTTCTGTCACCACCCGGTGACTCTTCGCACTACCCACCGCAAAACCACCACCATGAATATAAAGTAAGCGCTTATTTACATCACTTTTTTTATCCAGGATCCACTCGCCCATAATATTATGACCTTGAAAACGGGTCGAGACTGGGATGATCTTACAATCCAATTCAACATCACCTAAACGATCAATATTTTTTCGTAATGCATAAAGATATTTGCTCGGTTTAATAAAATCGATAGGCTCTTGAATACTTTCGATCAACTCTAATGCTTGTGGGTATTTATACGAAGGTGTTGGACGATAAAACGTCGCACTTAAATCCGTGCTATCGTATTGACGAAGATCTTCGCCATACAGACTACGAATAAAAAAAACTAAAACAGTAATAGAAACAATTAAAAACCACATAATGATAATATCCCGTGTTTGAACAACCACTAATCAAGTAATGAACTGGAATAAAAGCAATAGCAGTTTTATTTTAAAAAGTAATCAGGCCGCGCATAAAATATAACAATAATACAAGATTAACCTCAAAATATTAACGTTAACATAGCGCTATATCACAACCACTACATTAACTAGTTTAAAATCACCAAATCATCTATTTGAACATTAGCAGTAGGTTGTCTATCAACCGTCATCAAACTTGCTTGCTGATCATACAGTTTGGTTACTTCAACCTTGCTACTACTATTGGTCTCTTTTTTACGACTGATACCAAACTGATCAACATAACTACCAGTGTGTTTAATCATAAATTGATCACCTAATTTTAAGCCATTATTACGGCCAATATTAATGTTCACTTCATTACCATCAACAGCAATAACACGCGCTTCCACCAATTTACATTGCAAACTTGCATCTAAATCAAACAACACATCGTCAATAATTAACTGTAGAGATACCCCAAACTCAGAGCGCCAAAATTTTAACGTATCCGTATCCACAACTCGGTGTTTAGCAAACTCCCATTTTGTCACTTTACTGTAGTTACGATCAAATAATAAACTGCCATTAAAACCATCAAAAACCTGTATATTCAGCCGGAAATTACGATCCGGTAAATCACCGGAAAATATCTTCGCGATACCATTCACAACTGGTTTAAATGTCGATAAGTCGGTAATCGATCCCAAAATAATATATTGGCTATCTGCTGACTTACTGATTTGCTTAATTTCTTGTGCTGTTAAATTACCACGCAGCGGCAAAGAGCTGCCGCTAAAACCAATGTTTTGATTAATGAATTCACGCGCATCAAATGTTTGACTATTTTTACGTAAACTTTGGTACAACAAACGGCTGAAAGATTCGTTTATGTTATAGATACCACCATAACTGGCTTGTTCACGGTGCCTAATACCAAAACGCAGTAAAGACACAGATTTTTGATACCCTGCACTCAAGCATTTATTACGGTCTGCAACAATATCAGTGACAATTTGTACCGTGATTTTATCCAGTTTTACCGACTCGCTTTTTAGACGAATATCTCTCACTTCACCATCCATACGGATTTGGAAACGATCAGATAATATTTTACCGCCATTAAAGGATTGTAAGCTCGAAACCGATGCACCCGCATATAATAGTGCTTGTTTCAAGGCATTACGTACTGCTAGTTCTCGTGCAATATCTACATCACCGTCAATAATAATCGCCTCACCTTCAACTTCATACCATTCCGCATGTAGAGTGAAAGAACAACAAACCAATAGTAGTAGGAGAACTTTTTTCATTTTAAATCGCATATGAATTCTGAATATGTCTATTTTAAAAGCAAAATTTGTACCAGATCAATTTTTTATAAAAATAAAACAGTATCGAGGTTAATTAAATAGATAAAAACGCTATTATAATAAAAAATAATACCGAGCCTATTTTATTGGCAAGTAATTTGCTTGTATTTATCTATAATCACGCATAGCACAAATTTAGGAACAAGTATGAAGCGTTTTTTACTACCGTCATTAGCGGTTGTGTTGACTTCAGCATGCACCGTGATCGAAGAACCAGGACATGTTTTATTAACTGGCGCAAATACCAAAGTGCAACCAGTCGTTATTAAACAAGTGATTGTTCAACCTGTTTACCAGCCAAATGGCTATAATGCCAACATGGCACAAAGTGTGCTTACTAAAGAACAGTACAATAATATATTCAGAAGTCCTTATACCTACCCTTACCGCCGAGACATCTCGACTAGCGATAAATAACGGTTTAACGACAATAATTAAAGCACTTAAGGAAGTAATATGAAAAAGGCAGTCATAGCTATCAGCCTAATTACCTTACTCAACGGTTGCGCATTAAAGCAACCAGCAGGTACCCCTGAAGCGGAGAAAGAAACACCACCTCATTCAACTTGGGGTGGTAATTCTTATGAGCCAAAATACCCAAGAAGTTTGTTACCAGACCAACCGATAAACTATACCCAAGAGCTAAGTTTTATCGTCCGTGGTTTAGCGGATCAATTGATCGTCAATGATTTGTCTATTATTCCCAATAATGAACCAATTGCCGTCACTTCTTTCGTCAATCTTGACGATTTATCGACAACAAATTGGCTCGGCCAAACGCTATCGGAATCCTTTATTCACGAATTAACTATTCGTCGCATTCCAGTAATTGACTATAAAACCACAGGCACCATTAGCGTGACAGGTCAAGGGGATTTTGTTTTCACCCGTGATTGGAAAAAATTACGCGGCCAATTACCAGTATCACGCATCTTAACCGGCACTATGTCACGTAACAGTGAAGGCGTAATAGTTAATATGCGTGTCATTAATATGGAATCAGGGTTTGTTGAGTCAACAGCGCAAGGCATTATCCCTAACCATTTGGTTATTGGTGGTTCAAATAGTATGGGGCCACTCGAAGGCCGTGGTCGTTATATTTATCGTACTGGTTCAGCGCCTTCTGTTCGTATCACTAATTAAGGTTTATCAATGAAATATCTGCGTTTACTTATGCTTGCAACTCTGGTTAGTTTAACAGGCTGCTCACTATTAGAAAAAGACACGGTTTATGATGTCAAAGAACCGAAAAGCTTCCCAGTACTCAAAGCAGTTGGCTATGCTGCTTTAAGTTCTCAGCCAGGCAATAGTGAAAGTGAACGCATGCTTAATGCAATGCGCGCATCTAAATTGGATGCGTATCGAGAGTTAGCAGAGCAAGTCAGTGGCCAAGAAATCTATAGTGACACCAACTATAGATCAAGAACGCTACAAGGCGAATCAATAGAAGCTTCTGTATCCGGTATAATCCGGGGAGCACGTGTGGTGCAAACTTACCCGATTAATGAAGATGTATACGCAACAGAGTTAGAACTCGATTTTAAACGCGTTTTTGAATTATATGAGAATACATCGTCAATGCCAACTCGCGTGCGAAAGACACACTATTAAGCACATCCGTATTTGAAGATAACCTGAAATAGAAATACCGAGTTATACGACTCGGTATTTTTCACTCAATTGACTGCCCTTCTATTTTGTATTAACCAACAACCAAATTAGCCGAATACAATCCCCCCCACAATAATACCGCCATCGAGGTTTGCGCTAGCTGTAAGTTTAATTTTTTTCCACTACGTTGATAAATCGCGACACACAATGCAAGTTGCACGGGCAGTAGTAAAATCATAATAAGTACGGAGTAGCTGTCCACAATCATTAATAACGAAGGTAATAGCATAGTAATGCAATAAAGCTGCTTACTTGCCTTCACGCCCAAACGGGTTGCTAAAGTAAATTTTTGCGCGCGACGATCGGAAGCAATATCACGAATGTTATTCACCAACATGATTGCGACAACTAAGAATCCTATCTGACTAGCCGGAATAAAGACATCGATAGTCAGTACTTGTACTTGCAGATAATAACTTCCGACAACAGCTAGCCAACCAAAATAAAGGAAAACAGCCACTTCACCAAGTCCATGCGAAGCCAGTGGTCGAGGGCCACCACTATAAATATACACGCCAACTAATGATAACAGCCCTAACAAAACATAAACCCAGCCACCCACATAGATAAGATAGCAACCACTGACAATAGCCAAAATACACATAGTAATGATACCAACGCGCAAATGTTCAGCCGATATAAGTCCTTTTTGCAATGCACGATCAGGGCCCAACCTATCATCACCGTCAACACCATTTTTGCCATCAAAATAGTCATTAGAAAGGTTAACCGCAATTTGTAACGTCATGCAGCAGATCATGCAAAGAATGGCGATATAAAAACTGAAATTATGCGGGGAGTCGACCCAAGCTAGCGTTTGCCCAAGTAAAATAACCGCCAATGCGACCAGTAACGTTTTTGGACGTATGACAAGAAACCAAGAGGATAATGAATTCATAGTATTTAACGGCGTAAAAAAAGAATGAAATCAGCATAAAATACCCCTTTAGTAATGTCCACTTTTATTCGGGGGATAAAAAAGGTCATCCCAAATGAAATGACCTAACGCAATATTCAGTGTAATCGTCGACGATTGATCACTCGTAAACCGCTATTTTCTCAAAATATTATCATACGTTTCAAAACGTCGCTTAATCTCACGAATATAATGTACAGGCTCTTGTCCACGCACATACCCATAACGTGCTTTAGCTGCATATTTAGATTGAGACAGCAATAACATGGCCTTTTCTACATGACCAAACCAGACATCATCACGCCACCCTTTTTGTTTAGCTAAACGCATTGCATCTCGAACATGCCCAGCCCCTGCATTATATGACGCTAACGTGAACCAGATTAACTGATTATCTTTAACCTCATCTTTACGCATACGTTCACGCACCCAATTCATATACAAAACACCGGCTTTAATACCCTGCTTAGGAATATGCACATTACGGATCCCTAATTCTTTCGCTGTACGCGGCATTAATTGGAACAAACCTTTCGCGCCCGCCATTGATTTAGCGTTAGGATTGAAACGACTTTCTTGATGCATTTGTGATACTAACAAACGCCAATCAAAATCATATTGGCTCGCGTATTCTTTCACAATGTCATCATAAGGTGATAATACGCCAGAATTATTTTGACGAACGTAATCTTTATAATGGGTATCTAAACGTTTTTGATTCTTGAAGTATTTATTGTAAATAACGTTATAAAATAGCCCCTTGTAATGCTTCTTAATAAAGGCATTCGATTTTGCTAATAACGTATTATGTCCCGAGGCAATCGCCCAACTTTGAGATTTAGGTGCACCTAACGCCATTAATGACTGAATATCATCACGGAATGTCATTTCAATATCAACAATATGGCTATCTGCAATCGTCATTTCATATTCTTTATCCCCTACATTTTCAATGATTGATTCTGTTTCCTGACTTTCTGGCACGCCAATCAAATTAATATTCTTGACCGTTTTTTTCAATTCAACAACACTTTCCCAATACGAGCTCGATGGTCTAATATAAATATTACTATTAGCGAGTTCGACAGTAGAACTAATTTCTGGGTGATCTTTATGGGCAACCACTAATTCAGAAGCGTAATGATATGGGCGAGAGAAAGCGATCCCTTTATCACGTCGCTGTGCCGTCGGGGTTAAAAATCCCAACGCGATATCTGCTTTATCCTCAAGCAAATAATCAAGTAAAGCGACATTGTTCGGTGCAACAATAATTTCATAGCGAAGCTTATGCTCTTTAGCAAAGCGTTTTGCTAATTCATAATGGAAACCGAGTAACTCACCACGCCAAATATAATAAGAAGAAAGGTTATTGCGTAATACAAAGCGGACTGTTCTCGACTCTTGAATTTTCTGCCATTGGGTTTTATTACTATGTTTTGATTTTCGCTTAACGTTAGCAATCAAATTTTGTTCTTTTAAAAATTGATTTAGTTGTTTTAACAACTTCTTGTTACCTGGGGCAACCCCCCAACCAAGATGACGCGTCACACTTGCCTGCAAGCTCATTTTAATATCATCACGATAAGCACTTGCTGACTTAATTAAATTTTTATCTTGGATAGTAATATCATACTCTCCACTGGCTAGCTTATCGTATAAAGCTTCATGGCTAATCGCGCTATCAACTAAACGAACTTTAAGCTTAGGATATGCTTTTTGTAATCCTAATGCGGTCGATTCATAGCTTTTTCCCTTTTGAATAACAATTTCACGGCCATTCAAATCTTTAGCTGAGTTTAAATTTTTACTTTGACTGCCCATCACCAAATATTCTTTAGTAAGTAAATAAGGTTCTGTAAAACTAACCAATTTAGCTCGATCACGTGTCTTCGTTAGATTTGCAGCAATAAGATCGCCTTTGCCACTTAGCAGCATAGGAATAAGATCAACAAATTTTTTAACACGAATTTTTTCAATCTTTAAATTATTTTCGTCAGCAAATCGTTGCAGATACTCTAATTCAATATTTTGTGGGTGCCCATGACGAGGGAAAATGATTTCACCGCCCGCCCACGTTAACACTCGTAATACTTTCTGAATTGATACGGCGACTGGTGGAACGGGTACAATGGCGACATCAGGAATCACGTCATTAGCTGCCACTACAGAATAATCGTTAGTTGTAATAGACTGAATAGCAGACTCGATACTGATCGTAGGATTTGAGCTTGCCACTATATTTGGCTGTAAAGATACGATGAACGTACCAATAATCAGCATGGTAGCCAGCACAAAGTAAACTTTTTGGGCTGTCTTAGTTATTAAAAATTTATACATTACATTCCTTTATAATGTTTATAGTACCACTCGAGTATTTCGTAGTTATCTGATTATGTTATTATCGAGAACCTAACTCACACTCTATATAGGACTTTCTAATTATGCTTATTTCTTTCTTTGTTGGCGTTACCTTGGTTGTTTACATTAAACAAAAAGCACTCAAGCCACACTCAGAAGATACGATAGTTATGTTAATTACCGACGGCTATAAATCACTGATTACTGATGTTAAAAAGATAATGAAATAATTACACAGTAACAATGGAATCGTCAACAGTAACTCATTTTGGTTATACAAAGTTCACTTTATCAACAAGAAAACCAATAAAAACGCATGATATAGTGCATGTAACTAAGTATTACCCAAAAGAAAGCATGAATGGCTTTACATTTACAACATGACCGATAAACTGACCTCTCTCAACTGTGCTGAATGAAGTTAATTCACAGCAGGTTTATGCCACACATTACGATAAGAGAAAGTAGAGGACGTCAATTTTGAGTAATACTGAATCAGTAGGTACCCCGACTTTAAGCCAAAAACTATGGTTTAACTTACCCCTTTGGCAGAAAATTGTTATCGGTATGATCCTCGGTATTACCGTGGGTATTATCTTTGGTGAAGATGCAGCCATTCTAAAACCAATCGGGTCATTATTTGTTAACACCATTAAAATGTTAATTGTGCCACTGGTTTTCTGCTCAATCATTGTTGGTATCACCTCAATGCAAGATACCAGTAAAATGGGACGCATTGGTTTTAAAGCAGTGATGTTCTATCTTATCTCTACCGCAGTTGCTATCTCCATCGGCCTATTATTAGGTAATTTGTTACAGCCAGGTGCAGGTTTAGAACTCGTCGCTCAACAAGCTGAAGCGGTAAAAGAAACCGCGTCGTTAGCTGAGACGATTGTTGGGTTAGTACCAACTAACCCTGTAGGAGCTCTAGCTCAAGGTCATATTCTACAAATCATCGTATTTGCGGTGGCTCTTGGTGTATCACTGACCCTGATTGGTGAAAAAGGTAAACCAGCAATTTCGGTTTTCGAAAGCCTTGCAGAAGCAATGTACAAGCTAACGGATCTAGTGATGAAACTGGCACCCTACGGTGTATTTGCATTGATGGCATGGGTGGCAGGTAAATTTGGTTTAGCGCTACTATTACCACTTATGAAAGTCATTGGTGCGGTTTACCTTGGTAGTATCTTACATGTGTTAGGTGTTTATAGCGCACTGATTGTATTTATTGCAAAACTAAGTCCAGTACAATATTTCCGCGGTATTGTTGATGCGCAAGTTGTTGCTTTCACCACGACATCAAGTGCAGGAACATTACCAGTATCAATGAAATGTGCACGTGAGAACCTCGGTGTATCAAAAAGCGTATCAAGCTTTGTATTACCACTGGGTACCACTATCAACATGGATGGCACCGCACTTTATCAAGGTGTAACAACATTATTTGTTGCACAAGCATTTGGTATTGATTTAGGTATGCCTGAATACATCACAATTATCTTAACTGCGACATTAGCATCTATTGGAACTGCGGGTGTACCAGGTGCAGGTCTTATCATGCTAACGTTAGTACTTACTACTGTCGGTCTACCTGTTGAAGGTGTTGCACTGATTGCCGGTATCGACCGTATTCTGGATATGGCACGTACTACCGTGAATATTTCTGGTGATATTGCCGCATCAGTGATCATTGCCAAATCAGAAAAAGAATTAGATACCACGATTTATAACGCAAAATAGTGATAACGTGATATAGCGGTACAGTTATACCTAAACCGTACAAACAAAGAAGCCACTGATAAGTATCCTATTATTGGACAATATCAGTGGCTTTTTTATTGGTTTAAACTCGTGTTTACATAAATGCTAATTTAGCAACAAACACAGCCGTTAATACCCAAATACTAATTGATACTTCTTTTGCTTTACCTGAGCCTACTTTTAAGAAAGTATAAGCGATAAAACCAAGTGCAATACCATTCGCGATAGAGAACGTGAAGGCCATCATAATTGCCGTAATACAGGCTGGTACATAATCGGTAAACTCATCCCAGTTTACTTTACTCAGGCCACTCATCATCAAGAAAGAAACAAAAATAAGTGCACCCGCAGTCGCATAACTTGGAATAATTAACGCAACATCCGTAAAGAAGGTCGCCGCTAAAAATAACACACCAACCGTCACTGCAGTTAAACCCGTTCGGCCACCAGCCGCAACGCCAGATGCACTTTCAACATAAGATGTAACTGGCGGGCAACCGACACAAGCACCTAATACGCTTGATACAGAATCTGCTTTCAGTGATTTTTTCAGATTCTCAATTTCACCTTTTTCATTAATCAGATTCGCTTTATCCGCGACCCCCATTAATGTGCCCGCCGTATCAAACATGTTAACAAATAAAAACGAGATAATGATACTGATCATACCGACATTAAATAGCCCTTCAGCATTATAAAACAGGTGTTCAAAATCCATCGCCATGAATAATGGCGCAATGCTTGGTGGCGTAGAAATAATTGACGCAGGTGCAGAAACCAGACCGAGTGGAATACCAGCAAGCGTTGTCACTAACATACCGATTAATACCGCGCCAAATAGATTACGACGGAATAATGAACCAATGATGAGGAAAGTTAATGCGGCAAGTAATACACTCGGCTCTTTAAAATTACCTAATGTCGTCAGCGTCGGTTCAAAAGCAACAACGATCCCAGCATTTTTAAAACCAATGATGCCTAAGAACAGACCCACGCCAGCTGTCATTGCATAGCGTAAGCTCTGCGGAATACTGTCTAATATCCATTCTCGAATCTTATAAAAACTCATTAACGCAAAGAGTACACCCGAGACAAACACAGCCGCCATAGCGACCAGCCATGTGTAACCCATGTCAAATACGACTGTATAAGTAAAGAAAGCATTAAGCCCCATACCCGGCGCAAGTCCCACTGGCCAGTTCGCGTATAGTCCCATCAACATACAGCCAATTGCAGCACCAATACAAGTAGCAACAACCAGCGCATCCTTATCCATGCCAGTCTTTGCCATAATATCTGGGTTTACAAAAATAATGTAAGCCATAGTAACGAAGGTTGTTAAACCTGCCATAAGCTCAGTTTTCACCGTAGTACCATGCTCAGAGAGTTTAAATAACCTCTCTAATATGCCACCTTTAGCTGATCCCTGTAACTCAGATCCTTGTTGTGTTTTATCCATCATACTTCCCTTGTTGTATTCGGGTTTACCGATTTTACGTTTTTATAATATTAATTTTATTATTCGTTTCAACTAACTACCACGATAAGTCGAATAACTGAACGGGGATACCAACAGCGGTACATGGTAATGTGCTTGTGTATCGCTAATACCAAAACGGATAACAATGTCATCTAAAAAAGCAGTTTCTGGCACAATTGCTCCACGTGCCCGGAAATAATCTGCCGTATCAAATTGTAGTTGATACTTACCAACAAGCAGTTCATCACTGGTTAATAATAAAGAATCAGTTCGTCCATCACTGTTAGTGACGGCTGAAGCGACTAACTCTAATTGATCTGCTTCTACCTTATATAATTTAATACTGATACCAGCACCTGGAACACCATTGGCTGTATCAAGTACATGTGTACTAAGTCCACTCATAATCAAAAATACCTTACTGTCGCCATTAAATATCACAGCTTAAATATCGTCTAAACTACAAATTCAATACATAGATTAATACAATATGTTAAGTTTATGTTTCATATGATTGCAGAAAAATAGTCAAAAGTTAAATAATTAATCTATTTTTTATTTTAAAAATATAAAAAAACACCTTGTTAATTCCATAATAATCACTAATAAATAGAAAAAACCAAGAATATACCAACAACCAACCCCCTTTTAGGTACAAATCAAATCTTTACAGACTTGTTACATATTTATATGGATTTTGTATACAATAATTGCAATAATTGCAATAATTGTATAACAACGTGATTACTTATCTATAATTTAAAGAGTGATTAGCGAAATATACGCATAATAAGGAGTCATGATGACTGTTGCCTATCCCAGAGATCTTATTGGTTATGGCCAAAATGTGCCAAATGCCAACTGGCCTAACAAAGCACGCTTAGCTATCTCATTTGTTCTTAACTATGAAGAAGGTGGCGAACGTTGCGTATTACATGGTGATAGTGAATCAGAAGCTTTTCTATCCGAAATGCCCGGTGCAGTTCCTTTACAAGGTGTACGTAATCTCAGTATGGAGTCTTGCTATGAGTATGGCAGCCGTTCAGGTGTTTGGCGTTTGTTAAGTTTATTCGCTGACTATCAAATACCACTCACCGTATTTGCAGTTGCAATGGCCTTAGAAAGACACCCTGATGTAGCCAAAGCATTTGTTGCTGCAAACCACGAGATTTGTAGCCATGGTTATCGCTGGCTTGATTATCAATATACCGATGAATCCGAAGAGCGTGAACACTTACATAAAGCGATCGACATTATCAAAAGGCTAACAGGAAAACGTCCGACGGGTTGGTATACTGGCCGGTTGGGTCCTAACACCCGACGTTTGGTCGCTGAAGAAGGTGGTTTTCTATATGACTCAGACGCCTATGATGATGACCTACCGTATTGGGTTAAAGCCAACAATCAACCGCACTTGGTGATCCCTTATACCTTAGATGTGAATGATATGCGCTTTGCAACTCCACAGGGTTTTAATAGTGGCGAGCAATTCTTTCAATACTTAAAAGACAGCTTCGACACCCTTTATGCTGAAGGTGTTACATCACCAAAAATGATGTCAGTAGGGCTACATTGCCGCTTAATCGGCCGTCCAGGTCGCGTGGCATCATTAAAGCGCTTCTTAGATTACGTACAACAGCATGATGATGTGTGGCTATGTACTCGAGAACAAATAGCAAATCACTGGATCAAACATCACCCATATGAGGATGCGTAACATGACACATTTTAATACCTGCAAACCAAGTCAACTATCACAATCCGATTTTGTGGCTGTGTTTGCTGATATCTATGAACACAGCCCTTGGGTTGCAGAAGAAGCCTATCAACGACACCAACACCAAGGTATCGATATCGATATCGATGATATTGCCACATTACAGCAATGCATGGCGGACATTTTACTTGCGGCAGATCCTGAGCAACAACTTGCATTAATCAATGCCCACCCTGATTTAGCAGGTCGCGCAGCAGTTAATGGTGAACTTACCGCCGCATCAACCTCTGAACAAGCAGGTGCAGGAATAGATCAATGCACAGCTGAAGAGTTTACCCATTTCACACAACTCAATGATGCCTATAAAGCGAAATTTAATTTCCCTTTCATCAAAGCTGTGCGTGGTGCTAACCGTTTTTTAATCTTAGCGGACTTTAAACGTCGAATTCAAAATAATATCGACGCCGAGTTCAAACAAGCATTATTAGAAATAAACAAAATCGCCGCATTTCGTTTAAACGATTTATAACAAGGACGACTACAATGACTACTGAATTAAATTTTGACCGCCATATTAACCTTGCTGATGAAAAGCTCGGTGCGGAAGCTATTTTTGCAACGGATGATTTTTTTGCTGATAAGCAACGAATGCTAAAAACAGAAGCCGCCGTATTTGTACCCGATCTATATGATGAAAATGGTAAATGGATGGACGGTTGGGAATCTCGTCGTAAGCGCCATGAAGGTTATGATTACTGTATCGTTCGTTTAGGTTTACCTGGTTCAATTGAAGGTCTGAATATTGATACATCAAACTTTACTGGTAACTATGCGCCTTCAGCCTCTGTTGACGCCTGTTTTGTCGATGATGGTCAAGAACCAAAAGCAGAAACAGTATGGACAGAAATACTCGGTTCAGAATCATTACAAGGTGATAGTGAGCATTTATTTAGCCTAACAGGTGATGCTATTTATACCCATGTACGCCTTAACATTTATCCTGACGGTGGTGTTGCACGTTTACGCGTTTACGGTAAGCCAAGTATTAACTGGGATACTATCGGATCCGATCAAGAAATTGATTTAGCGGCAACAGTTAACGGTGGCCGTGCAATTGCTTGTAACGATGAACACTTTGGTGTGATGGGTAATTTATTGAACCCTGGTCGTGGTGTGAACATGGGTGATGGCTGGGAAACAGCACGCCGTCGTACACCGGGTAATGATTGGGTCATTATCGCATTAGGTAATAAGGGCAGTGTTGATCGTGTCGAAATCGATACAGCGCAATTTAAAGGTAATTTCCCAGATTCAGTCAATATCCAAGCCGCTTGTGTGGCTGGCGGTACCGAAGAGCAGATCCAAGCACAAAGCTTATTCTGGCGCGAACTGTTGCCAGCACAAAAACTATCTGCAGATAATATTCATAACTTTGAAAAACAAGTGAACTCGCTTGGTGATATTACTCACATTCGTGTAAATATTTATCCAGACGGTGGTATTAGCCGAGTACGTATGTTCGGTACTGTATCTAAATAATCACCACTATATTGTCAATATAAAGGACTTGCTGATGACTAATATTATTACACTTGAACCATTAACAGCAGAAGCGTTTAAACCTTACGGGGATGTGATCGCAACTACGGATCGTGATTATTTCATGATCAACAATGGGTCTACGCGTCGCTACCATCAGCTTGCCGATGTCGACACCGAAACAGAGGGTGGTCGTACGATCATTAGTATCTTTCAGGCAACACCATTAACTTATCCATTGTCGGTAAGCATGATGGAGCGCCACCCGTTAGGTTCACAGGCGTTTATTCCTTTATTTGGCAATGCGTATTTAATTTTAGTCGCCGCGCCAACCGGTGATCTAAAGCAAGAACGACTAGATAGTCAAACTATCCGTGGCTTTATCAGCGATGGGTCACAGGGTATTAATTATCACAAAGGTGTTTGGCACCACCCTATCCTCGCGTTAACAGATCAAGATCAATTCTTGATCGTCGATCGCGCAGGTCCGGGAAACAACTGTGAAGAAGTACATTTTACCGATGCTGAAACACGCATATTTGAAAAACAGTAAATGTATTTAAAGACACAATAATATTGTAATTCGCATTAACATATTTAATAAAGGCGTACTCGGTACGTAATTATAATAACAGGGAGTATTTATGGATCCGCATATTACGGAATGGCTGAATCTTGCGATTCGATGGATGCATATGATTTTTGGTATCGCTTGGATCGGTGCCTCATTCTATTTTGTATGGCTAGAAAACCATCTTAATCGCATCAACCCAAAAACGGGTTTAGCTGGTGACCTTTGGGCTATTCATGGCGGTGGTATTTACCACTTAGAAAAGTACAAACTTGCGCCAGCAAAAATGCCTGAAACACTACATTGGTTTAAATGGGAAGCGTACACAACTTTCCTTAGCGGTATCTCACTGTTAACCGTCGTATATTACTTTAATGCGCAATCGATGCTGATTTCACCCGAATCAGGCTTAACTGAATGGCAAGGTATTGCAATTGGTATCGCGACAATTGTGGTTGGCTGGATTGTTTATCATTTATTATGTGAGTCACCATTAGCTCAGAAACCCGCATTAATGGGCGCAGTGCTGATGTTAATGATCATTGCCGTAGCGTATGGCCTATCACTGGTATTCACAGGTCGTGCAGCCTATATCCATGTTGGCGCGATGATAGGCTCGATCATGGTCGGCAACGTGTTCTTTGTTATTATGCCGGGACAACGAAAAATGATTGCGGCAGTATCGAAAGGTGAACAACCCGACCCGAAAGATCCAGCAAAGGCACTATTACGTTCGCGTCATAATAACTACTTAACATTACCTGTGTTATTCATCATGATCAGTAATCACTTCCCAAGTACCTATGGGAGTGAATATAACTGGTTAATATTAGCGGCAGTATCAATTATCAGTGTGTTAGTGCGTCATTATTTCAATACGCGTCACCAACATCAGAAATACGCATGGACATTACCGTTCGCCGCTTTTGCCATGATCACGTTAGCGTTTGTGACGAAACCAACAGTCGATAACAGCGCACCACAAGTCGCATTTAGTGAAGTACAAAGTATTGTCGCAGAACGTTGCGCCGTATGCCATGCAACCGCAGGTGTTGCACCGATGGCTGGTGTACACCTTGATACAGCTGAAAATATTAAGCTAAATTCAGACCGAGTGTTGTCGGCAGTACGTAACCGCGTTATGCCCCAAGGCAATATCACTAAAATGACCGATGATGAACGTACCGTCGTGATAAACTGGATAAACCAAGGCGCAAAAATATAAGCGCTAACAAATAATACGATGAGGGTCCAATTCATGATGAATGAACTGAGCCCTCCTTTTATATCCGTTTTATACCCGTTCTAATACTGCCGACACGAGTTTAGTTGCACCAGCATAGATATCACTGATACTAGCATCAAGCATGTAACAAGGTGTTGTCACTAAATTGTTTTTTTCGTCTATTACGATTTCAGCGTGATTGGTTTTATGATGAGTTGCTCCCATAGTAACGACCGCATTCGCAACCCCTTCGTCCTGACCAATCGTGAGTTCAGCATTTGGTAGCAATTTAGCAAGTAAAACAGGCGCGATACAAAGCGCACCAATCACTTTATGCAGACTGTGCATACTCCGAATGGCTTGCTCGACATCCGCATTAATCACACAGTCTGGGCCATTGATGGCAAAATCAGATAAATTTAATGCTGCGCCAAAACCACCAGGAAGAATAATAGCGTCAAATTCTGATGCCTGAAACTCTGTGAGCGGCTTAATCTCACCACGTGCGATACGAGCAGATTCAACCAACACGTTACGTTGTTCATCCATTTCTTGCTGTTTGTAGTGATCTTGTACTTTGGTTTGAATTATATCAGGTGCAAAACAATGGTATTCCGCATCATTTAAATCTAATGCTAATAACGTTAATACCGACTCATTAATTTCACTACCATCTTGAAATCCACACCCAGATAATACTACCGCGACTTTTTTACTCGTTGCCATCATACACTCCTAGCCCTTGATAATTAATAGATTAGATTGAATAACTGATATCTTCATGTATCATAATGTATCACTAAGTAGATAAATGCAAAAAGGAATTGCAATGCGCAAATTAATTATCATATTCACGAGTATATTGGCCTTAAGTGGTTGTCAGTTATTATCAGATCCTAATGCTTTACTGCAAAATGGTAACACTTTAACTAACTCATCATTAGATATCGCAATCGAAGCAAACGAAGAATACACTTACCAAGGACAATATCATTATGAAGAATTTTATAAATTCGACAATGATGTAGGTGGAACCGTACATGTAGGTAATCTAGCGGTATATCAAAATGCGAATACACACACCTTCGTAATGGTACATAAAAAAACATGTAATCATCGCTGTACGTTCTCAACAACATCAAATGTTGAAGAAGATGAGTCACCATCTAGCTTTTGGGTTTCAGGTCGAAAAATATTTAAACGAAATGGGAAAATGAATCTATCAAAAAATTCCGATATTATTGAACTCCTGACATTTAAAGATAAAGAGTTTCACAATGAAAACATCTTTAATACAAGTGGTTACACTAGTGCTTTAGGTAACTCTTACTTTCAAGTCTTAGTTGCAACACCGATAGGGCAACCAATGGTGAAAGTAAAAGATGTTATAACACTATCTGAAATATAATAGTAAAATAAGCATCCATACAATATTTTATACTTAAACTGAACATTACTTCACAATAAAGGTCTTATCGTTGATATTCATTTAGATAAGACCTTTTCATGCAACAATTAAACAACTTACTCTTTTCTGCAATTAATCAATTTGCTGGCCAAAACCAACTCTTTGACTACTTTTTCATTTTCTTCGCAGAAGGCATGCCTTATGTCTTTATCGCATTGGTTATGATTTTATGGTTTCGCAGTAAAGAGCAATCGAAGCGTTATCTTATTGGTGCAACACTGACTTCTGTTGTTGGTATCGCGATTAATACACTTATTGCTCAGGTTTATTTCCACCCTCGCCCTTTTATGAACAATTTGGGTACAACACTTGTTGAACACGCTGCAAATTCATCATTCCCCTCTGATCACACCACATTTATGTTTTGTATTGCATTTAGTTTATTGCTTCATCAAGCAACAAGAAAATTGGCGTTTGGGTTAACGGTATTAGCTGTAATAGGTGGGTTATTTCGTGTGTATATTGGCGTGCATTTTCCTTTCGACATTGCCGCAGCATCCGTTGTAAGTGTATTCTCAGCCATAATGCTGCATGCAGTCAGACATAAATTAGTCGTCTATTATAACGTTATTATTTCCATTAATGACCGTTTAACAAGGCGAGTTCTATAAATAAGAATAAAAAGCTAATAATGAAACCAGCAGCACGTTTCGGTTGCTGGTAATTTCTGTAACACATTGTTATTAATGGTAGTGGTAAATGATTACGCTTCGCTGACTAAAAATCGCATTATTTCTTCCATATCTAAATCAAAATCATCCGCTCTCACCGACTCTGAAATTTCATCATCAGCCATAGATAAGTCAATCCGATTTGTTAGTTCAAAATCCTGTTTATCTAAGCTATAAAACGAATTCACTTTAGGTCTAATAGGATCTGCTTTGTTATAACCTTCGACAATTGCCAAACGATTGGAGTTTAGTTTTACCAGAGAACCAACTGGGTAGACACCCATACATTTAATAAAAGCATGCACTAAGTCCAAATCCAATTGTCCGTCTTGAGCCAGACTACGCAGAATACCGAATGATTTTAGCTGGGTTAACCCTTCTTTATAACAGCGGTTTGCAGTGAGTGCATCATAGATATCACAGATAGAAAGCATACGGCCAAATCGAGATATTTGTTGTCCTATCAGACCATATGGATAGCCTTCTCCATTTAACTTTTCATGGTGTATGGCCGCAACATCCGAGCTAATTTTAGAAATACCAGGAATAGATTTAATAATATCGATGGAATGATTCACATGTAGTTTCATAATTCCAAACTCATCGGATGTCAGTTTACCCGGTTTATTTAAAATGTGGTCTGGTGTACGTATCTTACCTATATCATGTAAAAATGCACCAATAGCCAGTTCTCTGATCACTGTTTTATCAATACCAAGATAACGAGAAAATAACGCCATTAACATAGAGACAGAAAATGAATGCTCTAACAAATATTCATCTTTGTTGCGAATATTAATCGCGCACATTAATGCATCAGAATCAGTAAATAAGGTATCGATTAATTCTGTGGTGAGCGTTTTAACTGAACAAAGATCAATTTCTAATCCTTCTTCAATATGCTTAAATATTTTCTTTTGTACGTCTTTAGAGGTCGAGATCAGCGCTTTGGCTTGCGTCATCTTCACCTTGAATTCATGTTTACGCTTAGTCTCAATTGAATTAAGGGTTACAGCATCCGCGGCCATTTGAGCGTCAAACTTTTCGGTATCAACTAATACCCGTTGAATTCCCAATTCAATAAGCTTATTAATCACTACTTCGTTTTTAACCCATTCAGATTGAGTAAGCCTGAAACTGCCTGTTTGAAGGGTTATTTTTTCGATGTAAGCACCAATAGTGATACAGGTAATATCTTGCTCTATAAGCATAATGTGTAACTCAAGAAAGGAAATTGTTTTAGCAAATTCTACTCTATCACCATATAACGTGTAAATATACCAAATAACAAACCACTTATTTATACAGTTACTAGTATCTGCGTTTTATGCACAAGATACATATCTTGTAATTTAGCTACCAAACATTTTATGTAACAGGCACTAACCCAAGTAACGACAGCTGTTGCAGCCCATAATTCAAATAAGGCAATCACGTGTAATTGAGTGATATAGTGCTCAGCAATACCGACACTTTTAAACCAATCACCTGTGCTATAAAGCGCTTTAGCACTGCTCACTAAAGGAAAAGTAAAAGCGGCAAAACCAGGACTAAACGTTAAACGCGATAGATGTAATAACGCCATATAAGTAACAACCGTCATCAATAAGGCAATCCCCAATAACACCGCCACAATAATCGGTGACGGTTTCGTCACAAAAGCCAAGTATCCAGTTAGACATAAACTAGCAGGGGCAGCTAATAACGCAATAGATGGTTTTGCGCCAGTCTGCACTTTTTCACCAAAAATAAGTCGGTTAAGCATGATAGGTAATAAAATTGCGTAATTGATAATACCAAAAACTAAAATAGCGTAGCAGATAGGTTCAAATTTCTCCGGCTGAGGACAAGTAAATACCGCAACAATCAAACCAATTGGTGGCACAAACCAACTCGGCACCATATGCTGTAATTGCATGTCTTGAAAACGGTGATAGAGAAACACCACCAAAAACACCAAATGAACAATGATAGCAGCCAACCATATGGTCGTAGATAGCGCTGGTGATGACGTAATTAACGAATTTGATACCACCATGGTCGCCATTGCAAATGTTGGTACAACACTACCAACAACGTGATGAGAAAGGTCATTCCATAACGTTTTTGGATGAATAATAAAACGCAATAATAAAGAGAACAGGATCCCAGCAGCAACACCCGCAGTCATGGTCTGGATATAACCATTAAAACCATACACCAACTCCCATAACCCCCCCAGTGACGAAATACCTAAAGCAAGACCTGCGGCTGGAGTTGGCAATAGTTTAAAGTTAATTCTAATTTGGTTTAACATAATGCACCTCTCTTGTTGATGCAGCCATTATAAACATAGCCATTCGTTAATAAAATATGTATATTTTAAACATAAAGTTAAGAAAAGTTGAACGTATATGAATTTATCATTAAAACAATTACGTGTATTTGTTGCTGTCAGCCAACATCAAAGCATCACCCACGCCGCAAAAAGTTTATTTCTAACCAAAGCGGCCGTGAGTATGGCATTAAGTGAACTTGAGAATCAATTAAGCCAGCAATTATTTGATCGTACCAATAACCGTTTACACCTCAACCCATATGGTCAACGTTTATTACCTATCGCCGATGAGTTACTGCACCGCGCAGCTAGTATTGATACCTTGTTCCAGCAATCAGGGCAGCTTATTGGCGATCTAGCCATTGGTGCAAGCGAGACGATTGGTAACCAGATATGTCCTTGGTTAATTGCACAATTTAGACAACAAACAGAGCATACTCAACAAACACTGCATATCAGTAACAGCGCCAACATTGCTAAAATGATATTAAGTTATCAATTAGATATAGGTCTTATCGAAGGTGATGTTAAGCACAATGACATTGAAAAAACGCCTTGGATAACAGATGAAATGTGTATCATTGCAGCATCAAATCACCCTCTACAAGAAAAAACAGCATTGCAGCTAACAGACTTAACCGACAATGCTTGGGTGTTACGCGAATCAGGCTCAGGCAGTCGCGCATTCTTTGATAATCATATTGCACCCGCAGTTCAACAATGGCAGCTCGCTTATCAGCTTAATTCAATTGAAGCACAACTCAACTTTGTCGCAGCGGGACTCGGACTAGCCTGCGTATCTAAATTCAGTGCGACCCATGCGTTAGCAAATAAACGAGTAAAAATATTACCACTCGATACAAAACTAGAACGACAATACAAAATCATTATGCATAAACAAAAATTCAAAAGTGAGTTAATTACAGCGTTTATCAGGTTCAGTCAACAATGGGATGGTAGTGAATTAATGAGCTAAAAAAAGGAGTAGCAATTGCTACTCCTGTCGTAATATTGAATTAAATTATTACGCCTGCTATATATCCAACCTAGCTGGAAACAACAGGATAAAGTATACTTACTTTTTTGATAAAAAATTCAAATAGCGATAGCTAGACAATCGGTAGAAAGGAATAAAATACCGTTGCCAAATAAGTAAACATTGTACTCAAAGCTTGAGTAATCGTGCCGAGACTATTAAACAAAAACCTGACCACGGGGTCAAGTTATTTTATGGCATTATTGTAAAATAATTTATAAGTAACTGCGAAGGGATTAATATAAGAATGTCTACCATACGGAAGAAAAACGAAGGAAAGATTTTAAAGGCTGCCAGTCAGGTGTTTGCCAATGAAGGTTATGCAGCAACAAAAACCATCGATATCGCGAAACTTGCCGGTGTGCCTAAGGCCAACGTCTATTATTATTTTGGTAATAAAGAGACGTTATACTCTGCAGTATTGGAAACGATCATCGAGCCATTACTCAGTGCAACCCTCCCTATCGAAACCATCAGTAATCCCGCTATCGCATTAACCGAATATATCAAAACAAAGCTTACTATTTCTCGAGATTACCCTTATGCTTCCAAAGTATTCGCCAATGAAATCATGCGTGGTTCGCCATTGCTTTCTCCTGAAATAAGACAGCGTTTAATGAATCAGAGTACTTTTTTGCTCGATAAATTTACGCTGTGGATTGAGGCTGGTCAGATGGACAACGTATCACCACACCATCTGCTATTCATGATCTGGTCTTCAACCCAAACTTATGCTGACTTTAGTTGGCAGATCAATGCGGTAATGGGGAAAACATCACTAACAGCAAGTGATTATGACGATGCTGCACACCTGATCAGCCAACTTGTACTAAAAGGCTGCAACGTGAAGCCTTGTGACGAAGTGACGGCCACTACAGCACCAACTAAATAACGCTAGACAATAGGGCTCAGAAGTAATTTTTTAATGTCTCCCAAGCCATTTTTTATGCGTCTAATTTGAGGGTTAAGCAAAAAAGCATAACCCTCATAACACAGCGCAGTGATGAATTTCTTTTGCGTACGATAATAGTCGGCGTACCCTTCTTTCAATTTTGCATCAGCCAATGCAAATGTATGCCGACTTAATCCAATATCACGTTGCTTATAGTCTGTAATAATATATTCAATACATTCAAGGTGTTGTAAACGTTTACTATCTGTTTGAGTAATAGAATCACTCCGCATAAGGTAACCTGTGTAACTTTTCGTTAATACCGCGACTTCAAAGTTCTCACATATTTTTAGCCACAATTGCCAATCTTCACAATAACTCATTCCAGTATTGAATAAACCGACAGTCTCAAATACAGAGGCTTTAACCATCACTGTCGATGTACCGACAACATTATGACCTAATACTTGCGCTAACGGTTGATTGATATGATAAGTCGGCGTACTGATGTCAGTAAATTGATTCCAATAACCGAAGCAATCAACAATGTATTGATATTGTTCATTAACGTGATCATAGTTGGTAAACGACATAGCAATGTTCGGGCTTGCTTCATGTAATGCTAGCTGCGCTAATAATTTATTTGGATACCAATAATCATCCGCATCTAAAAAAGCGATATACTCACCACTCGCTTCTTCTATAGCAAGATTACGCGCACCAGCGGCGCCCACACCATTCGCCGTAATCACATTAACGCAAGGCTCTCTCTGACTTAGCAAGGCTAGATATTCTGCGCTACCATCATTACTATTATCATTAATAATGATAATTTCAATATCAGTTCTATTTTGCTGAAAAATACTACTTATCGCTTTCGGCAAGTATTCCAAACAGTTATAGCTAGGAATAACCACAGAAACTGCATATATCATAACATCACTCCTTATGTTATCTGCCAACGCTTTATTTTCAGAACACCAAAGAAACCATTTATCCGTTCACTAAAGAAACAATCACATTTATATATACTATCATTCTGTATAGGCTTTACTTTGATGATGCAATTAAGAGTAGTTAAGAAATTAATTTTTGAATGAAAAACAACAGTATTACATTCATTGGAATAAAAGTAAGGGCGTTTAAATGCAACAGGTAAGGATATTAGAATGAAAAAAGTGGCATTTTTAGCCCCTTCATATCCAGTACTCACTGAAACATTTATTCGTACCGAAGTTGACTCAGTCAGTGCATATGGCCATGAAGTTTGTGTCATGACATTTACCAAATACCACGACTGTGGCGAGTTTGAATATGATATTCATGTTATCGGTGCAAAAGCTTATTTCTCACTAATCTCCACACTTAGTCCAATCGGTATAATGAGAGCCCTGCACTTTATTGCAAAGCAACGTGCAATGCCCAAATTATCCTTATTTCGATACAGCTTAAGACTCGCGCTCCAAATGCGTAAAGAAGGCGTCAGTCATGCTCATGCACACTTTGCTCAACACACCTGCGCCCACGCAATAGTGGCAGCAAAAATGATGGATATCACCTGTTCTTTTGTTGCCCATGGTCACGATATTTATGAAACACCTTATGATGTAAATTTAAAAATACACAACAGTAACTTTGTCGTTGCCGTTTGCAAAGACATGGAAGAAGATCTAAAAAAGGTCAACCATAATAAAATTAGACTATTACACTGCGGCGTCAAAACGAATGAATTTAAGCCCCCTTCCCCCCCCTCAGAAAAGCAACATGAACTTAGCCCATTACGATTGATTTTTTTAGGCCGACTAGTCGAGCAAAAAGGCATTAATTACCTTATTCAAAGCCTGCACGAGCTACATCATCATTACTCAGTCACATTGGATATTGTTGGGGATGGAGATCAATTATCAAATTTAAAACAGCAGGTAGAACACTTAGGTTTATCAAAACTTGTACATTTCCTTGGTGCGAAATCACCGCGCTGGGTTAGTCATAATCTCTCTAGGTTTGACTGTTTAGTTGCGCCATTCTGTATTTCACGATCTGGCTGTGTCGATACAGGACCTCTCGTGCTCAAAGAAGCTATGGCGGTTGGCATTCCAGTAATAACAACAGACCTAATGGGCTGTAAAGAGATTGTAGCGCCAGGAACAGGACTGATAGTAAAACAAAAAAATACCCAAGCGCTGAGCCAAGCGATTACCGAGTTTATCAACTACCCAGCAGAAAAACGTCAAGATATGGGACGCTTGGCACGATTAAATATAGAAAATAATTTTGATGCATTGAATCAAGCAAAAAGCCTGTCACATTGGATTGAGAACTGTGCAAGATAACCTGAAGATAAGATAAAAACGCACACCTTCCAGTATACGTTTGCATCTTAATTTAACACATTCACGCTTAGCGATTAAAGACTGCTATAACGATTTTCACCATACACGTAGGTTTCGCATACAACACGATCATCACCCATCAACATTAACGCAAATAGGGTTTCTTCTAATGACGTTGAATTGTCCATACGGAACTTCAGTAACGGTGTCGCGGCTAAATCAAGTACCACGAAATCAGCTTCTTTACCGACTGCTAGGTTACCAATTTGGTCTTCTAAACGTAATGCCTTCGCACCGCCTAATGTCGCTAAATATAATGATTTAAACGGGCTTAACGCCTTGCCCTGCAGCTGTAATACCTTATACGCTTCATTCATGGTTGATAATAATGAGAAACACGTACCCGCGCCTACATCCGTACCCATGCCCACATTAATACCAAACGCTTCTAGACGTGGTAAATCCAATAGACCAGAACCTAAGAATAAGTTTGACGTTGGACAGAATGCAACCGCAGATCCTGTATCAGCTAAGCGCTGACATTCGCTGTCACACAAGTGAATACTGTGGGCAAATACCGAGCGTTCACTTAACAGACCATGATGGTCGTAAACGTCTAAATAATTGGCTCGTTCTGGAAATAACTCTTTAACCCACTCAATCTCTTTTAAGTTTTCTGATAAATGCGTGTGCATATACAGATCAGGATATTCACTTAACAAACGCGCAGCAACATCAAGCTGCTCAGGCGTACTTGTCGGGGCAAAACGAGGCGTAACCGCATAATGTAAACGCCCTTTTTGATGCCAGCGCTCGATTAGCTCTTTACTGTCTTCATAGCAACTTTCAAGAGTATCAGTTAAGAAATCAGGTGCATTACGATCCATCATCACTTTACCGCAGATGATACGTAAGTTACGCAACTCTGCTTGGGTGAAGAAGCTATCAACCGATTGTTTGTGTACAGTACCGAATACTAACGCGGTCGTTGTACCGTTACTCATTAACTCTTGTAAGAAGATTTCAGCAACTTTAGTCGCATGCTCGGGGTCACCAAACTTACTCTCTGCTGGAAAAGTATAATTATTTAACCAATCCAGTAATTGTTCACCATACGACGCGATCATGCCCGTTTGTGGGTAATGCACATGGGTATCGATGAAGCCCGATGTGATGATCTTATTTTCATACACTTTAACATCGATATCGCTATTTTCATTCGCTAGAATTTCATCTGCGTTACCGATTGCTTGTACGACACCATCTTCAATAATCATGGCACCGTCAGCAAAATATTCGTACGAATTTTCCATACCGATTTTATCAGGATCGCCAATACTATGTAATATTGCTGACCGGTATGCTGTTCGAATTGTACTCATTTAAAAATTTCCTTCATTATGCTTCTGCATTATATCTCACGCTATCCTAATACTCTGATGATAGCGTGTCTATAATATACTGTATATATTAGGCTAACTTAGCAATTTCACTGTTGACTTGCACTAGATTAGGTTTTTGTTTGTTTTCTAACGCTCTGCCTTGATAGGTTGCAATTAATTCACCGGCAACCGAAATCGCGATCTCAGCAGGATGTTTACCCACCACCGCACTAATCCCAATCGGACAGATCATTTGATTTATTTGGGTATCAGTAAAATCACGTGCCCGTAGTCGATATTGGAAACGTTTTTTCTTTGTTTGCGAACCAATCATGCCAAAATATTTCGCATCACCACGCTTCAAAATTGCCTTGGCTAAGTCAAAATCAAGTTGATGATTATGCGTCATCACTAGATAGTAACTGCCTTTTGCCATATCGAGAACATCGCCTGCAGGATCATCACTGACTAACTTCGTGACATTATCAGGTAACAGCGCCGGAAATTGTTCTTCGCGTTGGTCGATCCAAGTGACCCTAAATGGCAGTGTCGCGACAACATGCAGCAAGGCTTTAGCCACATGTCCAGCACCAAACACCACTAAATGATGTAGTGACTGCCCAATCGGTTCAAACATCAAGGTCGCACTACCACCACAGCATTGCCCTAAGCGAGCACCTAAATCAAAACGCTCCACGACCAGTGCATCTTTACCTTCAGCTAGCATCTCACGCGCCATTTTAGTCGCGAGATGCTCTAAATGACCACCGCCAATGGTGGCATACTGTTGGTCCTGCGTGATCAGCATTTTCGTACCTGAATCACGGGGGGTTGAACCGTGATGTTCAAGTACTGTGATCATGATACACACTTCACCACGCTGCTTTAATTCTGCAAGTGGATCAATCCAATTGTCTTTAAACATCACCAATCTCCTTGTTAAACAGTACTCTTGCATGATTAACAGGCTACACAGTTACACTTACTACTTCAGACTCAACAACCTGAGTGCGCTTAGCCTCGTCAAACTTATAATGCTCTGCATCCTGCACAGCCCATAACACTCGCTCTGGTGTTGCAGGCGTATCGAGATGCGGTACATATTGATGGTCAGCCACACTCGCAACCGCATCACGCAATGCGCTCCACACTGACATGCTTAACATAAACGGCGGTTCACCCACTGCTTTTGAGTTATAAACGGTCTGTTCTGGGTTGCTGCGGTTTTCAACCAAGTGCGTTCTAAAATCAATTGGCGTATCTGCAATAGCAGGAATTTTGTAACCCATAGGGCCATTGGTCGCTAACTTACCTTTGTCATTCCATACTAATTCTTCAGTGGTTAACCACCCCATGCCTTGAATAAAACCACCTTCAATTTGGCCGATATCAATATCAGGATTCAGTGACGCACCAACATCATGTAGGATATCTACACGCAGCGTTTTATATTCACCCGTTAAGGTATCCACCAACACTTCTGAACACGATGCACCATAGGCGAAGTAATAAAATGGGCGCCCTTTCGCTGTCGCGTGATCATAATAGATTTTAGGCGTTTTATAGAAGCCAGTACTAGATAGCGAAATCTGGTTAAAATAAGCGAGTTGGATTAAGTCAGAAAATGTCATGACCTGTTCACGGATCGTCACCGTATTATTACTAAAGATAATCTCTTCGTCTGTCACACTAAAGTGCGCTACACAAAAATCAATCAAACGTTGCTTAATAGTGCGTGCTGCATTTTGTGCAGCTTTACCATTTAAGTCGGTGCCTGATGATGCAGCAGTCGGTGAAGTATTAGGTACTTTGCTGGTATTCGCCGAGGTAATTTGAATGTGCTCAATATCTACTTGGAATTCTTGCGCGACAATTTGCGCCACTTTAGTATTAAGCCCTTGGCCCATTTCGGTCCCACCGTGACTTAGCTGCATACTGCCATCAGTATAAACATGCAGTAATGCACCCGCTTGGTTCAAGAAGGTAGCCGTAAACGAAATACCAAATTTAACAGGTGTTAACGAGATACCTTTTTTCAAAATGGGACTATTTTTATTGTATTCATCAATCGCTTTACGACGCGCTGCATACTCACTTGTTGCTTCAAGCTCTGCAACCAAGTCATGAATAAAGTTATCTTCTACTTTTTGGTAGTAATGCGTAACGTTTCTGTCTTCGATGCCATAAAAGTTTACTTTACGTACATCTAATGGATCTTTACCTAATTTGCCGGCAATTTCATCCATAATATGTTCAATAGTCATCATACCTTGAGGACCACCAAAACCACGGAATGCGGTATTTGATGCAGTATTAGTTTTGCAACGGTGACCAGTGATTGTCGCATCACCTAAATAGTAGGCATTATCTGAGTGGAACATCGCACGGTCAGTGATCGAACTTGATAGATCCGGTGAATAACCACAGTTACTGGCCACGATGATTTCAATACCATTTATTTGGCCATCATCATTAAAACCAACTTTGTATTGATTAAAGAAAGGATGACGTTTACCTGTCATCATCATATCTTCAACACGTGGTAAGCGGATCTTAGTTGGCCGCCCCGTTAACTTAGCAAATACCGCGCATAAACATGCAGGTCCCGCGGCTTGGGTTTCTTTACCACCAAAACCACCTCCCATACGGCGCATATCAATCACGACTTTATGCATAGGTACGCCAATCACTTCGGCAACCAGTTTCTGTACTTCAGTGGGATTTTGCGTTGATGCATACACGATCATGCCACCATCTTCCGTTGGCATCACTGATGCAGCTTGCGTTTCTAAATAGAAATGCTCTTGGCCACCAATATGAATACTACCTTCTAAAATATGCTTAGCTGCTGACAATGCTGCAGCCGAATAACCGCGTTTCTGTTCATGCGATTCAGTCACAAAGCTCTTTTTGGCTAATGCTTCTTCCACATCTAAAATCGCAGGTAGCTCTTCGTATTCAATAATTGCCGCTTGTGCCGCTTGACGTGCAATCTCCATCGAATTTGCCGCGACAGCAATCACGGCCTGACCCAGATACTCTACTTTACCATCGGCTAATAATGGGTCGCCCGGTAAAATTGCACCAATATCTAACTCGCCAGGAACATCTTTGGCTTCAATAGCTAATTCCACACCATCAAATTCATAACACGGTATTAAATCAATTTTCGTAATATTAGCATGTGCCACATCACTCATGCGTACATACACATGTAACTGATTAGGATATTCAAGACGATCGTCGACATAAACCGCTTCGCCCGTCACCTGAATACCTGCACTGTCGTGTTTTACATTTTGGCCCACACCAGTCTTGATTGAACGATTCGCTTGCGCTAACAATTGCAGCTGTGATAATTGCACTTTATTGTGATTAGACATAAGACGTTACCCGCGTTTCAATTGTTGTATTTTGCTGTTCTAAATAAAATTTCTTCAGTAAATTCTTAGCTGCTAGTGAACGATATTCTTTACTTGCACGAAAATCGGATAAGGGTGAAAAATCTTTATCTAACGCTTGCATCGCCGTATAAATACTGCCGTATTCCCACGCAGCACCCAGTAATATCTTCTCAGCATGTTGCGCACGCATCGGCGTCGCAGCCATCCCCCCAAATGCTAAACGCACATCCGTAATAACATTATTTTTCAGGGTTATATTAAATGCAGCTAACACAGCTGAAATGTCATCATCAATACGTTTTGATAGTTTGTAAATACCGAATACTTGTTCTGACATCGGTAATGGAATGATAATTTTGGTAATAAATTCAGCTGCTTTCTGTGCTGTTATCTTATAACCAATAAAGTAGTCTTCTATATCCATTAAGCGCACATCATCGCCGCAACGTAATTCAACTTGTGCATTCAACGCGATTAACGCTGGCGGCGTATCACCAATTGGCGATGCGTTACCTATATTGCCACCAATCGTGCCTTGGTTACGGACTTGCAGCGAAGCAAAGCGGTGTAGTAATTCACCAAAATCAGGGAAGTATAATGCTAAGGTGCTGTAACTATCCGTTAAGCTGCGTGCTGCACCAATTTCGATATGGGTATCAGTCACACTGATGTCTTTCATTTCAGCCACGTTGCCAACCGAAATCAAGGTATTAATAGGACGATGGAATTGGGTTACTTCCAAAGCTAAATCTGTACCACCAGCAACAATACGAGCATCAGGGTATTTAACTAATAACGCCGCTAAATCAGCCACATTATCAGGCAAGTAAGATGATTGACCGTTACCCGTTAATTCTTGTGTCCCGCTGCGATCAATAGTATTAAGTTTCGCAACAGTTTCACTTTCTAGGCGTTCAAACGCATCAACAATATGGTCTTGCTCTGCCAACGCCATTGCAGAATCAATAATAGAGCGATAACCAGTACAACGACATAGGTTACCTGCTAATGCTTCAAAAATAGCATGCTTGTCGGCTGACGGGGTATTCTTGCTTAATGCAAACATCGACATGACAAACCCAGGGGTACAATAACCACATTGGGTACCGTTAAAATCAACAAGTGCTTGTTGCACCTGATGTAAGGCACCGTCTTTTGATTTTAGATCTTCGACCGTGATCAATTGCTTACCATGCAATGCGGATATAAACGTAATACACGCATTTACTGATGTATAGCGGATCTGCCCATCGACAACATCACCAAGTACAACGGTACATGCACCGCAGTCTCCTGATGCACAACCTTCTTTAGTACCTTTCTTCGCTTCTTCCTGGCGTAAAAAATTAAGCACCGTGGTGTTGGGTGAAAGGTCAGATACCTGACACATCTTTTGGTTAAGTAGAAACTTAATCAAGTCGTACCTCCTGCGTTATTCCGTAACATTGACATTGACATTAATTGCTATTATTTTTTATTATTAGCTGTGTTTTGACTGACTAATCGAGCCCGCCAGACTAAAAACCTGACTCGAGAGTCAACTTACTGTTACATAAAAATAACAATTGAGACACAATTTAATGAAATAATTTAAAGGTTATATATACAATTATAGTGAAGATTAGATAAGGCAATAGGAATAGTAGGCAGAAAAAGCAATGCCAAGTTACATCGCACTTGGCATCGTTTGTATACAATATTATAAAAATTAACGTTATTTTATTTTTTATTTAACACATTAGAAAAGACAACATGCAGATCGCTGGAAACGGTCTCACCATCTAAATTCAGTTTAGACTCAATATGTTTTAAATGTTCACGCATTAATAAGCAGGCTTTTTCAGCATCTTTTTCTTCAATCGCATCGAGTAACTCACTGTGCTCATCCAATACACAATGCGTACTGGTCGCGACTTCGTATTGCGCAATAATTAACGAGCTTAACGATACCAAGCTACGCTGGAAATTAAATAAAGGCACATTACCGGACATCTCAGCCAGCTTTAGATGAAATTCACCCGATAAACGGATCGCTTTTCCTAAATCACCTTGTTTGGTGGCTTCATTTTCTTCCACGATTAATTGACGTAAATGTGTAATCTGCTTATTTGATGCATTCTCAACAGCAAGCTTAGTAATAGCATCTTCAAGTGTATGCCGAGCAATAAAAACTTGTTTTGCTTCTTCGACAGAAGGCGATGCAACAATAGCCCCCCGGTTAGGACGGATCACCACCACTTGTTCGTGTGACAAGCGTAGTAATGCACGACGTATGATAGTACGACTTACACTAAAAATATCACCCAATGCTTCTTCATTTAATTTTGTTCCAGGCGGAAGACGACGTTCAAGAATGGCATCAAAGATATGCGCATAGACGATATCGTCTTGAGCCATTGAGCCTGACTTGCCTTCTGTTTCTACAGAACTACTTAGCTCAGACATTATTTTCACCGCTGTTATGGTTATATCAATACGATTACGTATTCATATAACCTGATCTTTATTAATATAAAGTCATAGTATGTTAACGCTGTGTAACAATCTAGCCTTATATTGTGTACTTTACCAAAAACATTTAAAACAATCTTTAGCTATATTCTCTAATTTTTAATGGTTTATCAGCATCATAACTATTTAATACATCTAATAAACTTGCCATACTCGATTGGTTTTCCAGTGGCAATGCGGTATTTTGAGGGGATGTGGAAGATTGTTCAGCTTGAGCACGCTCGTCCGCTGTAGGTTTAATTAACGAACCGTGCGCTAACTTTTGTTGTAATAAGTGAGAACTGTTCTGTAGTACAGATTCTGCAACATATTTAGCGTCTCCCACTCCCACACCAACTTCGGGTGAAAAACAGATCTCTAAACGCATAGCGGCCATATTATTGTTTGCTGCATACTTATTTAGCCTTGCCATTCGCGCAGCATCATACGCTGACGTATCAACGGCAGAGTGCTTAATTTCGATTTGTTTCTGATCTGAAATATCAGATGACAACATACTTAATAGCAGAGAAAATTTCGCTCTATCACCATTTAAAGTACATTTATTTAATTGTTGGCCAAGTTGCAGCTCATCAATTAAGGCATGTTGTCGTATCGATTGAACGTAAATAAGTTACCTCTTGAACAATATTGCGCGCAGAACAACCAAATTTTGCCGCGAAATAATCAACTAGTAAGTTATCGACCTGTTTTTATAAATATTTAGCTATTTATTCGAATTTTTTATTCACATACAGAAATTTTCTGATACTATCCGTTTCGTACTTGTGGAGGGGTTCCCGAGTGGCCAAAGGGATCAGACTGTAAATCTGACGGCTCAGCCTTCGAAGGTTCGAATCCTTCTCCCTCCACCATCATTTAGCTTTGCTGATTGTTTGAAATAAGAAGTGCATTGTGGCCAATGTTCTATGCCTTAAATAGGTCTTATAAGTAATCTGCAATGTGAAGACAACATCTACCATTGCGAGTAGATGAAAAAGCATTACTTGTGGAGGGGTTCCCGAGTGGCCAAAGGGATCAGACTGTAAATCTGACGGCTCAGCCTTCGAAGGTTCGAATCCTTCTCCCTCCACCATCATTTAGCTTTGCTGATTATTTGAAATAAGAAGTGCATTGTGGCCAATGTTCTATGCCTTAAATAGGTCTTATAAGTAATCTGCAACGTGAAGACAACATCTACCATTGCGAGTAGATGAAAAAAGCATTACTTGTGGAGGGGTTCCCGAGTGGCCAAAGGGATCAGACTGTAAATCTGACGGCTCAGCCTTCGAAGGTTCGAATCCTTCTCCCTCCACCATCATTCTACCTTGTTGAATTTACATTGTGGCCAATGTAGAAATAGTCATCAAGGTAAAATATCCATCTAGCAATAGATGAAAAAATAGAGAAAATGTGGAGGGGTTCCCGAGTGGCCAAAGGGATCAGACTGTAAATCTGACGGCTCAGCCTTCGAAGGTTCGAATCCTTCTCCCTCCACCACTCTCTAATATTACTTATCCCCCCCAACGTTACTATCTTATCTTTTAAGACATTATCTAAATATCAATAAACCACTATATAAACAATAAATTTTCTCCATTCTATTTACCTAATAAAACAATTTTAAATATAGTTTTGTTACAATTTATTCGCACAAAAAACACCCAGTTAACAGTTCTGACTAACAAAATGGTGTTCCTCTCAAGACAGTATTATGCATACCTGTTATTGTGGTAAATGCTAATCATTCACGTCTAAATTTACCCATAACCCTTGAGCTTTAAATAAACATGAATCAGAATTTTGACTATCGAAACAAACGCGTACTCATTGTTGATGACCAACGTGCTTTTCAGATCATGCTCAAAACCATGTTGCTTAACTTTGGGGCGAAAGATGTCACGCATGTGGGTAGTGCCGAAGACGCATTAAAGTTGTGTCGCCACAATACCTATGATTTATTGTTAGTTGATTACAATCTTGGCTCTGGCCTTAATGGACGTCAGTTATTTGAAGCATTAAAAGTGAATAACTTGTTACCTATCCATACCGTGTTTTTCTTAGTCACAGGTGATAATTCGAAAGCAATTGTATTAAGTGCAATTAAAATGACACCCGATGATTATTTGATGAAACCGTTTTCACAAAACGAACTGAATTTACGTATTCAAAAAGCATTCAATAAAAAAGATGCCCTGCTACCAATTTATCAAGCGATTAAGGATGACGACTTTGCTCAGATAATAGAAGAATGTGATAACGTGATAATCTATTCTTCACGCTACCGTAATTTCTGTCGTTTATTTAAAGCAGAGCTATTAATTGAAAAAGAAAAGTACGCCGAAGCGCGTACTATCTTAGAAGAATTTATAGAGGATCACCCACATACCCAAGCACAGCTGCTATTAGGTCGAGTGTATTATCTAGAACAAAACTACCAACAAGCAATACCACTGTTATCAGATATCATTAAATACAATCCGATGCTACTAGATGGTTATGATTGGTTAGCACAATGCTTCAGGGATGGTGGCGACAGTGAAAAAGCATTGCAAATTGTGCAACGCGCGATCAAACAATCTCACTTATCATTAGACCGTCAAGGACTACTCGCAGAATTGGCACTTGATACAAATATGAATGCAATAGCCAAAGAAGCTTTTTTCGCTATTCTAATGCAGACCAAAAACACCATACATCAAGATCCTCAACACCTGATTAATTATGTTCAAGCCATTATTCTTGTCGCTAAAAATGAAGAAGACAAATTTAAACAAGGCCGCTTGTTACAAGAGATTAGTGGTTTATTTCACCGTTCTTCGCAACAACATCCCTATGTTGAAGAAGATGAGTTATTGGCATTGGAAGGTTATAGCTTAGCGTCTATTCATAATGTGAAAGGCAACCAAGTTAAAGCGAAACACGCCCTGCTAAAAAGTAATGAAGCATATTTAATGGAACCAAAAGGCACACCAGAATGGTTAGGGCCACAACTGGTTAATCTGCTTGTCGAGTTAGAAGAATTTGAATTTGCTGAAAATCTGCAGCCTTATATTCAACACTCTAATGTACACAGCGAAAAATTACTTGCAAGTATCAGTGGTGAAGAAGACGGTAAAGAGGTTCAATTTCAGCAGCACAACAAACTGGGTATTGAAGCATTTACTGAAGGCAAACTTGACGTCGCATTACAACATTTTGAAACTGCACTTTCTATCGCGCCACTCAATACTGGTGCAGCACTGAATAAAGTACAAGTGTGTATCGCGCTACTCGTCAAAGTCGAACGACCATGGCCAGAAGTAACCAAGAAAATAGCTGATACCTTTACCGAACTAGAAAATTTCCCACTATCTGAACAGCAAGCAGAGCGTAAAGCTGAATTGAAAAAAGAGTTCAATATTCAGCGTATGCATGAGAAAAAAAGAGCGAGTAAAATCTAAGCCTATTACCAGATGCCAACCTTTATCGTCGATGAGCACTTGAAATCAAACACACTTATTTCAATCATGGACGAATATAGTCTCCCAAAGCATGCAATATATGCAATTTATCCCGAGAGAAAACACCTGTCTGAAAAGTAAGAGTATTCATCAAGTTCATCCACAATAAATTAGGCGAGGGTTCAGGTTATTGGGATAAGTGAGAAGGGAGTGCAACTCGGATAGTAAAAACCAAGGCATTATTCGTTCTAATAAGTTCGAGAAACCATTCTGCCTTACTGTGCTATAAGCAATAATGTCAGATACACCTATCATAGCCCCTCCCCCACATAAAATACATAGCGACACATATGTTCATGTATTAATTTAGAAAGAACTCCTTGCCACTACCTATCGTTTTTAAAGCAGCCGTACATAGTAAAACTCTATCCTTTTGTAGTTATAAGAACCACACTACGTGACCCACCTCACCTAACATATTCCACGCCTGTTAAGAGTGTCCAACTATTTGATTTTTAGTTAATTTTAATTGACATACTAATTGCGGTTTTAACATAGGTAGGTATGTTTGCAAGGTACTTATTCTTAGTTAACATATTTACCAATAATTAAACGTGACAAAAAACTTTTAAGTTCCTGCATACGTTTAACCACAATATAATATGAGAAACACCAATATGAAAAAAATAATACTTGCCGCATTATTGCTTTTGCCCGTTACTGCTTTTGCATCGAGCAATGAACTGGTTAAAAGCATAACTGCTGAAAAAATTCAGCATGTTCAATCCTCTGAGACTTATACCTATGTTAGATGCTGGTATCGCCCTCATTATAACCATGATGATCCAGCTACAGATTGGAAATGGGCACTAAATGAAAATGGCAGCTATTACACCATCCGTGGTTACTGGTATTCATCAACTTCATTTATGAATATGTTCTATACCACATCACCTCAAGAACAAATTATGGCTAAATGTGCAGAAACTTTAGATGTTACTCACGACACCGCTGATATTACATATTTCGCTGCTGATAATAAATACTCTTATAATCACTCAATTTGGATAAATGACAACAGCGAACAACCAGATGCGATCAATAAAATCATCAGCTTTGGTGATAGTATCTCAGATACAGGGAATTTCTTTAATGGTGCACAATGGCAAGCTCCAAATAAAAACTCATGGTTCTTAGGCCACTTTACTAACGGTTTTGTATGGACTGAGTACCTTGCAAAAGAAAAGGCGCTACCTTTATACACATGGGCTGTTGGTGGGTCTGCAGGAAATACACAACACGAAGTGCTGTCAGGTATCCATGATCAAGTAGACTCATACATTAACTATATTGCGATGGCAAAAAACTACCGTCCGAAGAATAGCCTATTTACACTTGAGTTCGGGCTTAATGATTTTGTAAACTATGACCGCTCTGTCATCGATGTAAGTAATGATTTTAGTTACGCACTAGAGAGACTAACAGACAATGGCGCACAAAATATTCTTATTCTCAATTTACCAGACGCGACAAAAGCTCCTCAGTTTAAATACAGTACTGAGGAACATGCAAAAATAGTAAAACAAAAGATCAAAGCTTTTAACCTATTTATTAAAAAATCAATTAATGAATATCAAAATAAAGGTATAAATATAGCCCTATTTGATACAAATACATTAATTAAAAACATAATTAATACACCTGAAAAGTATGGATTTAGTAATGCTAAAGATGCTTGCTTAAACATCAACAGGTCATCTACTGTCGATTATTTTATAAGTCATGCATTAACGAGTGAGTGCGCTTCAGGTGGCTCTGATGATTATGTTTTCTGGGGGGTTACTCACCCGACAACACAAACTCATAAGGTCATTGCCGAGCAAATATCGGGGTCTAAACTGAATCAATTTAAGTTCCAATAGGTGACAGCTAACATGAGCTACAGTGCTTATTAAGGATAATAAATTTAGACAAGCGCCAAAACAGTTATATAGCGCTTGTCTCTATTTTACGAGTTATCAGAAGAGCATTTTAAATTGCTCTCCCAACACGCTCCACCTTTTAACTCACATTTCTCCAATGCCTTACCTTTAGCCTCAGCTTCTGTACGGCCTGTACCATATACAGCTCCGGCAGTAATATCCTTGATATAACATCCCCATACATCTTTCTTCGTAGGAGTAGGTACACTGTCATCTTCATCGTCATCAATTTTATCTGATAACCTTATAATTAACGTTTCTAATCTTCGAATGTCTTTTCTCAGCATCCGCACTTCTTTTTTTAGATCCTTAAATGCAGTAGCATCGGAAACTTCGCTTGCACTTACCTTCCCGAAAGACAATAAAACCATAATAGCTAAAACTAAACTTTTCATTCTGATATACCATAAATTAAAGTAAACACGATTTAAGTCTATTGTATTCATCAACGAACCTAAATATCAGACTGATTCTATGGTTCTGTACATTAAACGCAAGGAAATAGGTACTAAAACCTGTTTTAAGTCGTCCTACATCATATTCTAGGGCGCCTACAACCATGCTTATTGACATACTAGCGTCACTTTTAGCCTAAATCAGGAATCGTTAAATGAAGTTACCTATCGTCCTTAGTGTTTTATTTCTATGTATTAGTAAGCTAGCCTTCGCAGAGTCTGTTGGATTTCAACAGTTTCAGTTAGCTAGTGATACGAGCCGCCCATTAAAAGTCAGCCTCTGGTATCCCACCTCTCAAAATACACCCTCAGAATCAGTTGCCGAAAATATAGCTTTTGTTGGAACAGAAGTAGTCAAAAATGCTTCGGTTTTACCCACAAAGCATCCTCTTGTATTACTCTCTCATGGATATCGCGGAAACTGGAGAAACCAAAGCTGGCTTGCAAATTCGTTGGCACTAAAAGGTTATGTGGTCGCAGCTCTCAACCATCCTGGAACCACTACATTTAATCATTCTAGATTACAGGCATCACAGTGGTGGCAACGACCTCACGATTTGGTGCGTGTATTAGATTACTTACTCGAAGATACGATTTGGCGCGCCTCGATTGATGCAGAAAACATATCTGCTATCGGTCACTCTTTAGGAGGCTGGAGTGTAATGCAATTAGTCGGCGCACAACTTGACCGCGACGCATTTCAAACGCAGTGCCAGCTGTACCCAAATCCCAGAACCTGTGGCCTAGCTGACGAACTGGGACTCTCATCATCCCAACCGAGAGAACCTACATCCTTTGACTTCTATGATCCTAGAATCAAAAAAGCGGTGATTTTAGATCTAGGTGGTGCACGTAGCTTCTCTTTAAAAAGTATGGAGAAAGTGGAGACACCCGTGCTGATATTAGGTGCAGGGATCGATATTGGAGACTTGCCTCAAGCAATGGAATCCGGTTATCTGGCCGAACACCTGCCATTATTTAATCGTCATTATAAAGTGTATGAACAAGCAATGCATTTCAGTTTTTTACAAGTGTGTAAGCCAGGCGCTATCGCTCTTTTAGAGGAAGAAGTACCCGGGGATGGTATATATGTAAGGATGGTTCTGGTACAAGTCGACTCATGCTCCATCAGCAAATGTTTAAGGATATTTTTAACTTCCTCACTCGTGCATAGTAAAGTAGTCTAATATACAGGGCACTCTCTTACCTGCTAGTGCCCTGCGTTGACCTTATACTGTTATTTTTCGCAAAGCACTAGAGCGTCATTTCTATATGTGCTGGGTGTTTGGCCTGTGATGCGCGTAAACTCACGGTTAAAGTTAGACTTGGTCTGAAAGCCAGCGCTAAGATAGATATCAGTGATACTATCTTCACTGTCTACAAGCCGCTTTTTCGCATAAGTAATTCGGTATTCATTCAGTACTTTCGAAATATTCATTCCGCATATCTGATTTACAGCCATAGAAACTTGCCGCGTAGGAATGCCGACTTTTCGCGACAAACGACCCAAGGTTAAATTCATATCGCGGAACGCTTCTTTATCCTTCATCAAGGTATCAATTTTACTCACGATGTCCTTAGCATCCTGTTCAGATAATCGAACACTTTTCGAGGGGGACTCAATACTAGCATCAGGCAACGACTTTTCATCTACACCTGACAACGTCTCAGACTTTATACTTAATGTGCTAAAACCAACAATAATAACGGCAACAACAACGACCGGAATAATAATTAGATAGCTGAGGGATAAAATGTATAGTGCATGCTCTCCTCCATACACTATAAAATCAAAAGACAGTACGCCATCAATGCAGGCAGACACAAGCAGCATGATACCGGCAATGCGCTGCGCAAGAAGTACCCGCTCAACATGAGAAAGCCGAACGTCGTCCGGCATCACGAATGAGAAACGAATGAGAAACGAATGAGTAAAGTACCGTAGCTAAGATAAAGCATAGTCAAAATAACATCGATCGCGTTAAGCCAGAATGTAAACCACCACGAACATACAATAATCACAAGAGGACCAGACAAATGTAACCACGAAAAGCGCCCTGCATTGTATGTTTTAGAAAAACAATACCAAGCCATTACAGGTAAAAATGATGCAAAGATCGGCTGTAAAAACCTGAAAATAGCGATATCAAAGGTCCAGCGAAGCCCAACCACCGCCGTACTTATCGCGCATAAAGTGATAAATAAAGAAGGTACTTTACCCTCAATTGGCTTCTTCAGGAGTAGAGTAATTGCGATGATCACTAGTAGCAGTGACATGATAAAAGGCAGTGGAATAGCAATCATTAAAATTCCGTTTAGATATGAAAGTCTGCGATATTATGCCCCATATCCATTCATTTTTTAAGCCCATCTCAATATCTAAAATATAAATAAATCATAAAACCGGGAAGTTAACAAAGTCATCAATTATTAAATAAGGCTGTTTGATCGCTCTGTTGGTTTATTCCAGATTTCTCTATAAAGTGAAGTGGAGTAAATCCTGTTTTTTGACGAAAAAAACTAATAAAAGCACTATCGCTCGAAAAACCGAGACGATAAGCAATATCAGTAACACGTAACTGCTTGGATAATAATTCTATCGCCGCTAGCACCCGCCATTGTTGACGCCAACTTTGATAGGGCATCCCTGTCTCTTTTGTAAAAATACGCGTGATCGTCTTAGTACTGGCCCCCACCTCTGTGCTTGGCTGTGTCAACGTAGGGGCAAGGAAGTCGTCGTTATTCACCTTAAGTAGCCAATCTTTTAATCGATAGTCATAGGGTAAGGGTAAATTCAAATGTGTATCTTTAGCGGCGTTCAACTCTACAATAAATAGGTTCAGAGAATTAATCATTTCATCTTCTGATTTATCAAATGACCACATTGCCATTCTATCAATCAAGGCTAGAAATAACGGATTAACATCCAATATCCTCATTTTACGTGATAACTTTGATTGTAACGATTCATTAAAAAACAGTGGCTTACGTTCGTCATTTGAGCACTATGCTCAATACCGGCAGGGATCCAAGCTGCACGCATCGGGGGAAGAACGCACTTCATTCCTGCCATTGTTATCACCATGCAACCGCGCTGAGAAAACAGCAATTGATCTTTTGTATGTGTATGTCGTCCCGAGTCATGAACACCCAAAATAGATGCAACCCCAACGACTAAACCTGAATGTTCATCTACGTTGAAGTCAGATTCTTTCGAAATAAAAGCCATTTCTCCACCCTACCCTGTCCTTAAATCGATATTTATAGTCCCAATGTTAACATTAACCCCCTTCTATGTACTATATACTTCTCATTATCGTAACTGATGTGATTTATTACGCACTAAATAGTGCAATAGGAAATAGGAAATAGGAAAAAATAATGAATACTGAAGTAAAAAAGATTTCAATTCCTTTAGCGGTCATATTACTGATGTTTCCGCAAATTATCGAAACCATGTACAGTCCAGCACTGACATCTATTAAAAATCATTTTGGTGTATCGGCTGCCGCAGCCGCCCAAGCATTATCAATCTTTTTTATTGCTTTTGCTGTCGGAGTTGTTGTTTGGGGTCGTATGTGTGATGTCATTGGTCGACGTACCTCAACATTAACTGGCTTAATCGTATTCATTATATCTGCCACATTTACCTTGATGGCGCCAACTTTTGATATGATATTAACAGGTTTCGCTTGTTGCGCTTTTGGTGCAGCGGTAGGTTCAATTTGTATTCAAACCATTATTCGTGATGGCTACCATGGTATGGAACTTTCACACGTGTTCTCAATCGTGGGAACTTCTATTGGCTTGAGTCCTGTAATAGGTATGCTAACAGGTAGCTGGCTGACCGCACACGGTGGATACACTTGGGTCTTTTCCGCTATGGTAATATTTGTCGCTGCGCTCTTAGTATGGGCATTTATTCATCTGCCTGAAACTAAGCCAGCGAACAACCGCCGTGATAGCTTATTAGCTGTTGGTCTTAAAATGCTAAAAGATGACCATATTTGGTATATCTCGCTTATGGTCGCGATTTTTAATATTTCGCTATTTTCATACTACAGTATTGCGCCATTTATGTTTGAAAAGCTTGGTGTCAGTGTTGAATACTTTGGTTATACAGGTTTTTTACTTGCTGCAGGCTCTATTATAGGGTCAATGATCAACATGCGATTAATCCGCCGCCACTTAAGCCATGATCATATAGTTAGTCTTGCGACAGCCTTACTTTTACTCAGTGGTATTTGTGTCTATCTTCTACAAGACTCAGTATGGTTTTTCATCCCAATGATGTTGGTTTATTTGTCTTTTGGACTCGCTTTACCCAACCTACTAAGTGGCGCATTAACGGATTACCGCGATCACTTAGGCAGCGCAGGGGCATTACTTGGTTTGTTCTACTACCTTATGATTGGTTTTGGTTTACATGCCGCCAGTGACTTTGGCAGCCTCGCTATCACTTTACTTATATGTGGACTAGTCGCTAGTATACTTGTAGGGCTTAAATTGACACGCAATGTAATAAGCAGTGACCTTAGTCAACGAACAAGATCTTAAACACTACACCATAAAATCCCTGTTCACTTTAGATAAAATCTTGTTAGTTACTGATTCTAGCAAGGTTTTCAATGAAACTTAGGTGGTGTCAGGCATCAATTTACGAGTCAAAGTGCGAGCATCAGCATCATGGATAGCCAAGCGTTCCCTGAAAACAGCGAAAAGATGCTCTCCCCCCTGAGTCGTCACTACATTATACAGAAGTTGCGCGACTAATAGCCTTAAACAATGTTCCTTCAGGACATCAACAATAATATCTTCAATGCACTTCTCACGGGCATCTGAAAAAGTTGAAATACGTTCAAAAATTGCATTTCCAAGCACCGACGTAACAGGAAAGTATTCCGGTGACAACACTCGTTCGCCAACTAAGCGTTTTGTTTCTACGATCACTCCAAGCCGATGATAAAACGCTTCATCCTGCAACGTCAGAACGAGATTAGTCTCTTGCTGAATATCAAGTTCAAGGCGTGTCCGTAGCCCCTTGCGCACCATGATATCGTCGATGTCTTTGCTCTCATCACATGATTGACCCTTCGCCATTTGAGGAGCAACCCTGTCAGATTCAAAGGGAGCAACATTGTTAGCAGCTCGCGTAGACACTTCTTTCCAACCAGCAACAGCAACCGATATCCCCTTACCAAAGACCGGTTCATAATTAAATGGCTTGAATAGGCTTTCACCGAGTGTTCCTTGAAAGATATAAGGTTTGGAACTGGCATCGCCGATGCGATTAACAACCAGGGTTTGATGTAAATAATTCACGTCATGCTCAACAAAATTCACAGTAATTCCCTTCATAGCTATGTAACCACGAAGGTTCTTAAACGTATGAGGTCCCCCATCAAACAACGTGTCTTTCTCAAGGTTTTTTGGTGCAAAGCGTTCGATTACTAGCTCCCAACGCAATACCATATCTTGGGTCTGGTTGTAATAAGCTAACAGCTCTTTCCAAGGTGACGACAGATCTTTATAAGCTGCGAGTGCTGCAACCAAGGCTCCGACAGTAATTTCTCCTTTGATCGCTAAATACCCACCAACAGAATAGAAAAAAAATGGTGTTAATTGATTGATGAAGTTGTTCAGAAATTTCATAAAGAATTTTTTTTGATAAATCTTAAAACGAATGCTAAACAAGTTACCCAAACGATTAGAAAACAATGACAATCTATGACGTGTCCCGCCGTTCATACGAATATCACTGACACGTGCAGCAGTTTCACCAATATCAGCAGCAAATTTTCTAACCTCTTTTATCCTCTCTTTATTCAACACATTAATCTGGCGCTGTAATTTAGGAATAATCCATGCTTGTAATGGAATAAGCGCTATGGACGCAACCCCAAACCAGAAACTCTGGGCAAATAGGAACACAAGGATTGTCAGCATCTGCCCAGCCTGAAAGACTGGTTGCGATAGCATGTTCCCCATAAACGACCCCATGGGTTCCGCTTCAGATGTCACCATCGAGACCAACTCACCTTGACTTGTGGTGCGAAAATATGAGCGTGGAAATTTCAACATCCGAGCAACAAGTTGAAAGCGAAATCGCCGTAATAATCGTTCCGATAACACACCTTTCATGGTGTTTAAGTGCATCTTCAACAACCCATTGGCTAATACTGATAATAGAAAACCGATGCAAAGAAGCATCAAAAACTGGGTCTGACTTAGTTTCATGCTCAGCAAAAAAACATCTTCCCCTGTTCCACCAATTGCATCGTTAATAATGCGCTTAGGTAATTCTAGCGAAGCGTACAGAATAGGGAAAGTCAGGAGCGTAATAGCAGTGAGAGTCAACTGATTTCTTTTTGAATACTTCCAGATAAATTGAAAAATGCTCTTTTCCATTTTTAGAGCTCCTCGTGCAGGATTAGTAGATATGCCACACATTTACGGCTATTTAATGTTTTAAGTAGATAACATTAATATTTATGAATCTGGCACGTTATAACTCTAGTCCATTTGAAATCGTGCTTTAAATGATTTGTAAATTATGCGACATGAGAAGCAGCAAGGTAGAACTCAGTGGTGCAGCCATCACTATGAGTACCAAAACATTGATAATTAACTTATTTTTTACACACTTATCATAAATATAGGCTATTGGCATATGATGAGTATCACTTGTTGATATAGCATGTTTAAGTGTAATTTCGATCAGATGGTGGTTAACTCCACCATCTGAGTGATATATTTAAGAATAATCAATGGCTTTTATAACTTACTTAAGCAGTTTTAGATTGTTTGGTGTATTCGCTAATTTATATTTTTCAGGCACTAAGGATTACTACACGCATGTAAACTTAACCTTATTTATCATGACAATAGGATGTATTGGTAAATAACTTTCAAAAAACTAATACAAATTAGATACGTACCTTGGTGATTTACTCAGCACTAGGTAGTTAGTTCCGTTCAAGAAGAAACGGAACTAATATCAAGTTGTAATTTATTAGATGGTGTAATTTAATAACGCTTAAGGACATCATTAACTAGTTTCATGAGTTTTTTATTGTCCGAATATTCAGTTCGACAACGTTCCATTTCCTCATATAAGGCATAAAGGTCTACATTCTCTCTAGATAGCAGTCGTCCCCACACATAAGGTACAAAAATACAACGCTGAGGAGAATAATGTTTATTTCCGGGTATTTTTATATCTCTACTGACATAAAAACGATCTAATTTATTCGCGTCATACCATGCTTTATATTTAGAGAAATAGAACCATTCTTTACAAATTGTAAGCCCCCCAACGCGGCGGTTTTTTATATCGACTCCGTAGGCCTGGCGAAGCATCGAGCGCCATGTTCGATATTGACTTATATATCGACCATTCTCTTTTAGTTCGATATTTGTGTCGTTAATACCGACGCCACAAATAAGACGTTGTTTTTCATTATCCATAAACATTTTCCAAAAAAGCCTGTACTAGACAGGCTATATTTACTTAGAAATAATATTGAGCTGATAGTATATAATTGCGGCCTTGACCTATAGTCATTCCACTATAACTACCACTCCCCTCATACTTAGTATTCATTATGTTGTTAACCTTGAATCGGAATGTGAGTTCATTCATCGCGCAGCGCCAACGAAATATCCAATGCCTAATAAAGTAATCAACAACAACTGAAATCACCACATAGACAGTAGTGAGCTTAAAAAAGTCGATTATTATGTCTTTGAAATCATGAATAGAGACGGCATTAGGTGAAACAAGCGCAGACTGTAAAAGATCGTAAAATTCACCATCCCAATAGTTTAACTCCACATCCACGCCGACTCGAAGCCAATTGATCAATACAACAGCTGTCGTCCCGTATACCGACCAGAGAAACCATTTTTTATTCAAAAAGAAACAACGAAACATACACAAACCAAATCATTAACAACTGTGTAGCGAGAATGATTATCATTCTCGTAGATTGTTTTGCATGCTAACTTATAAGCAACGTTATTACTATGTTTTTTTGATAAATCAAAGTGAAATCAACTTTACAGTTATGAAAAATTACCATCTACTGGTTCGCTGGATATAAATAATTTTTGAATAATTAAACGGTCTCATTCCGGTCATATACATCGCCAAATATTTTGCACACAACCAAAGCTAGCTACATACTAGACAAGTCTGAAGAAACAAAACCCGTATAGGCCGTTATTTATTGGATATTATGGCGCTAGGCGTGTTATAAAGCCGATGAATACAGAATAGAATAATAAAATAGAAGAGTTCTAATATATCAAATGGATACGAGGTATTATCATGCAACATCATTCGCGTTAACTCTGATAATTCTATCTATCCCCCTTGGAGTTCACAATGTCACAATTAGATGGTGAAATCATCGCCCCATTGGAGCGACTCAGCATACTGACTGGCAAAGAGCTCTTCCGAAATACCAAGTACATTACAATGATTATTGACTTGTTCCCAGTCGGCGTTCTCATAGGCTTTTACTGCATTAAGCAAGTGCCCAAGCTCTCCTTTACCTTCGTTCAATGCTAATTTAAGTTCCTCACTGAGGGGTAAATTAGTTAAAAGCTGAGACAAAGGTTTATCCAATAAAGCATCTAGTAAAGAAAACATCCCCATTAAAAAGGCTTGATTTGGCTCTACTTTAAATGATCCTTTAGTCACGAGTTGTTCACAAATTCGCGCCCGTTGGATAGATAGAACATATAGAGACTGAGGTTTATGCTGATTGGCATGAGCGGCTGTCATTAAAGAAATAAACCGGCGCAGCTTATCCTGTCCTAGATAAATCAGAGCATGTTTAAATGAGGTGATGGCTTTGCTAATGACAGATGATGCATTTACATATTTAAGAAGTTTATAAGACAAGGTAACATCGCTGGCTATCAATTTTTCTATCGCATCATAATCCAGTTCTGGAGTAGATATTTCAGAGCACAATTGCAATGTGACCAGTTCTGATGGCTCAATAACCCGTTGTTGTAACATCTCTGGTTTACTAAAGAAATAACCTTGGAAGTAATCAAATCCAATTTGTTTTGCCTGTTGAAATTCTTCGTAAGTCTCTACTTTTTCAGCTAAAAATTTAATCTTATGGTGGAGATTATTATGAATAAAAGACTTTGCCTCAGAAAGTGGGAAAAGTTGAATATCAAACTTAATAAAATCGATGTAAGGTAGGAATCTATTCCAGCGAGAGTCTGGAATAAAATCATCAAGAGCCATCTTGTAGCCCTTTTGATGAAAAATAATGACCGCTTGGAACAGTTCATCCGTTGGTTCGCAATCTTCCAGAATCTCAATAATGAGTTTATCTTTGGAAAGTAAAGTCGGTATTAAACTGATTAAACTGCTGTATGGAAAATTGATAAAAGCAAGTTTATTCCCTGTCGTATTGTAACATGAATTCATAAACTGATCTGATAGCAACCGACTGGTTGCCTGCTCTGCATCTATATCCGGAAACGAATTTTTTGGACCATCCCGAAATAGCAGCTCATACCCAATGGTATTTTTATCAGTATCTAAGATCGGTTGTCTGGCTACGTACGAATACATGCGTTATTACCTTTTTATACAAAACCCTACAATATTGTGAGCATTGTATCGTTATTATCAAAAATAAGCTAAATCTTACTTGATATTACTATCAAAATACCTATTTGTAGTGTAAGCGTCTTGGTAAATAATCAATATGTGGTCTATTCTGCCGACATTTTTAATCAGAAACGATAATTATATATCATATTATTTTTATTTCTCAGTTGCGTCACAACTTTTCAAAAAATAGTATTGCTTTTCTTGCTGTAAACAAAAATAATAATAGAATCAATTATATGTTTTCTTTATTGATAATTAACAGGGATGGATCCTAATGTCTAAATATAAATTATCGTTTGGTGAAATAATTATATTGAAGCCAAATTTAGCTGAAGTGATAGTCGACAATGATATTGAGATGGATTTAGAAATGGTTGGAGAATACCATGAATTTTTACTCTCCAAACTTGAACACCCTTTTAATCTGTTAATCAATAAAGTCCATCAATACACCTATATCTTTGAAGCTCAGCAACATTTAGCCACACTAGTTCAAATAGGTTCAATGGCCGTAGTTGCTTATAGCTCTGTCACAAAAAAATGTACAGAAAGTCTTGTGGATGTTCCTAGGCCAATGCCCTGGAATATAAAAATATTCAGTGACCGTCGTTTAGCATTGGATTGGCTTGCTAATGCGTAGTCTAATAAATAATTATACATACTAGGCGTTAACCTACTGTAATTCATAACCTTAAAAGTAGCGTTTATTCCATTCAGCGACTATAAATTATTTATGAACAATTAAGTCGTATCGAATGCTTTACCTCTATGATTTCCTGTTTCTTTCATTTTTAATAATGATCTTCCATGATCATCATCACTCCAAAAGTAATACTTAAAATCAATTTCAGATTATTTATAGATTTTATAGCTATTATTTTTACCTATCGTCACTAATTCATTCTCATTTAGAAAAGATGCCAGTGCAGTATATTCCCCGGCAGATGTGCAATTTTTCATTGTAAAATATATTTTATATATATTTATTTTTGGATCTGGTATTTCGACATCACCAGTATAATCACAACCATCTTGACTGTGCCCTTTGATTGTTCCTAAAGCACTTATCTCCAAATCAATGCTTTGATTTACAGTAGTATATTTACCTTTTATTTGTTCTAAACTTGCCCCTTTATTAGTTATATCCGACCACATCCTAAATTTAATATTTTCCGGTAAAATTTTATTATCAATAAAGTGTAGATCTAACATAGACCCATTATTTTCATTATTAAAACTACCAGTTACCTTTAAACTTCCACGCTTACCATTAATAAAAGAATGTCCTGACCCTGTGATACTTTGTTTTGATGTATTTATTGATATTTCTAAAATACCGTCTTGACCCTTAATTTTAATTTCATTTTTTGATACGAGTCCCAAATAGCTCCCACCACTTGTTGCCTTATAAAGGCCCGATTTCAATATCGACTTATGGTTAATACTAGTAGTATCAGTGCCACTACTAGCTGTAGTTGTACTCGAATCACTACCACATGCAACGAGCAAACTAAAGAGAATAGAGATTGGAATACTTCTGATGATCTGTTTCATATAACCTCGTAGTGAATTTTACAACACGAATTAATATTTTTAATTCAAAATTTATCGAAAATGGTAGAAAACGCCCCAACCACCAAGAAAAGAAGTTAGCGCTAATAACCACACCAATAGCAGAGTGATAACAAAATAAAAAACACAAAAACCAGTCGATACCGCCAATATAAGCTCATTATTTGACACACATCAAATATGATAAAAATTACCATTCGCATATTTCAGTGGGGATGATATACGCTAATTCCACTACACATTGACGTGTGCCGGAATGACATCGTTAAATAGGTAGAATGAACAATCAATTAGGGAAATAGCTGAATCTAAAACCGTTATACTTAAACTAGATCAACCTATGCTTTTCATTAACACTAGTTAATCATACTTTAAGCACCTGATAATACTAATCTTTATTTTCATCACTTACTGTGATTAGACATTAAATTAACTCTTATCATTTCAATAAATAGTTTTATTAGAATCAGTAAGATTAATTGGAAAAGCCTTAATTAGCATGAATTCAAAGGAATGAAATCGATGAAAAATGTAATTTTAAAATCTGTAATCACAATCGCACTGTCAATTGGTGCAGCTCTACCTGCATCAGCAAATGATAATGTTGATCCTTGGAAAGTTTGTATTAATGGAATGTCTAAGATCTTTTTTGATGTTTATCGTGACATTTTTGAAGAAATTCCTGGTGAGTACAATCATGGTCATTTGCAGCAATCACGTGAAATGCATATTGCAGAAATGTTAATGGATAAGTCTAAGAATACTGATGTATATGATAGAGCTGGGGCAATGGATTTCGTAGCGACCACTACTGAGGCAATTAAAAATAAAAACAGAAACCAATGGGGTTTTGTAGGAATGACAACTTATGAAATACATAGCGTTATTATACCTGTGGTGAGTTCATGTATGCCAGCGCTTTATATGGACGTACTTGATTGATTATTTGGTAGCATCAGATCTTGCCCTTGAAATAAGTGGGGATTGCCGAGCAAGGACAGCACTAACTTAAAACATACCGAATAAAAGGCTGGATTCGTTCAGTCTTTTTTCAGTGTAACCGCTGGTGATTGCGCAACATGCTTTTGTTATGTTGCTCTTAAACTTCATCACCAAGGCGATTTTAATATTCTCGTTGCCAACTTTAGTCAGCTGAAAAAGTAGATTGATTCTCTGTTCAGGTTTGTAAACCTTTTGATAGAAACTCATAACAGACCCTGTCCCGAAATCTG
>NZ_FPLG01000068.1:0-8601 GCF_900120065.1 Moritella viscosa | reverse complement strand
TTCATCATAAAATAACTCGCAAAAGTATGCTGTAACACATGACTCATTTGGCCTTTGGGTAATTCAAATCCTGCGCGTTCTACTGCGGTACGAAATGCTTTAAGACTGCTATTAAACAATGCCCCTGCTTTTTAGGAAGTTGGTCGACAAGTTCTGTCGATATTGGGTTCGTGCGTGGTTTATTACCTTTGCTATTGGATTATCCATTATCTTAGATAATGCCAATATATTCCTCAAAGCGTGAAGCCTTGGTGTTAAACCTATTTGTTGTTGTGATATGCGTCCATGCTTTGTGGGGCATGGACTCATTTTACGCGCTAACCTACATCCAATAAGACTTTTGTTCAGGCATAAAGTCGCTGGTATCAGACATATTTCTAATTACACCTTCAGCATTTTCTTGTTTTTGTTTTTTCGTAAGTTCTTTTTTGGATTGTTCTTTAGGTTCTTCTAGTTTCTTACCGTCATCATAGATTATATCACTGGGATCAACTTGCTGTGAGCCTAAAGCACCAACATTAATTTGCTGATCTTCTATAGGCTCTTCAATCGTTGTGGGCATTGACGTTTGAATATGACTTCTTGGCTGGTTCATTGGCAGGTTGGAATTAGTGCTACAACCTTGGTTTAACAGACAAAGAAAGAGGATTAATTTTAAATGTTTCATTATCGCCTCGTACCACCGTTGCTACATAACAAGGTGTTATTAATTCAATCTACTTGGGTTTTTAGTAGAGTCATGACTGCCATGAACTCTGTAATGGCAAGGAGACCATTCTTTTCTTTTTTTTCTTCTTTAGGTTTTCCACCTAGTATTGATGGCACTTCAGGTTTTGAATCGTTGCCGAAAACGCTACAGCCTTGAAGAGATACACAAAGAAAAATTATTAAAACTATCTTATTCATAACCACTCCATTGATTTTCTTACTAAAAAAAACAGTGTTTTATAAATTTTGGATAAAGAAAAGCCCATTGAATCAAACCATTCAATGGGCTGCGACACTTAGGAGGGTGCCGTTCTAACTTGCGTTTGGTGGAGTCGGGGGGAGTTGAACCCCCGTCCGAAAAACCTACATCCGCGGTACTACATGTTTAGTCATCTCTATTAATTTAACTTTTTATTAAGCCGAGTGACAGGCCGAACAAAAGCGTGCTCGATTGAGTTTAGCGCTTTCTCTACGAGCGAAGAGTCCACGCGATCCCGATATTTAATGACCATACAATATTAGAGACCCTCGGGCAGGGTTCTAAATGATGGCTAGCTAGCCTAAGCTGCTAGAGAGTAGTTAGAGTCGTTTGCAACTATAACAGTGCGGCTTTTTACGAGGCCAACCGCCCCTCGACATGCACCTAGGGTTTCGTGAATCTCGTCGAATCCTAAATCGACCCCAGAACTAAAATTCTACGCCAATAGTGTAGAATTGCAACAAATTAACGAACTTTGTGCTTCATCATTCGTTCTTTGTCTATTTTCCATTCACGATCTTTTACATCTGAACGTTTATCGTGCTCTTTCTTACCTTTAGCAAGACCAATGTTGATTTTTACCCAAGCTTGCTTCCAGTACATTGATGTTGCAACAATAGTATAACCCTGACGTTCTACTTTACTTGCTAGTACTTCTAATTCACGCTTGTTTAATAATAACTTACGAATACGGGTCGGGTTGCAAACTACGTGTGTAGACGCAGCGTCGAGTGGCATGATCTGCGCACCTGATATAAATGCTTCACCATTTTTAATAAACACATAACTTTCGGTAATGTTTACTTTACCGGCACGCAATGATTTAACTTCCCAGCCTTGTAGTTCTAATCCCGCTTCCAAGCGATCTTCGATTTTATATTCGAAACTAGCCGTTTTATTTCTCGCGATGGTATTTTCGCTGTTTTTTGGTTTTTTCTTAGCCATAATTTATTTTTATGCACCCATCATTGACGGAATTTAATGTTATAAATCTTATAACAAAATCGAATTTTATCCTAGTACTAGTCTTACTTTGCTGGGAATAACAAATGAATTTTATATAGATAAATGCTAAAGTTGCCTGCTTATTACTACTGGCGAAGAGATATTGGGCCATTAGTATGCGATTTAATTTTTCGATTGTTGTTTTCAATATAGGGACTAGTATGCCACGGATAACGCGCAGCGCACTGTTAATGTATAGCGCTGACCAAATGTTTAAATTAGTAAACGATGTTGATGCATACCCAGATTTTTTACCAGGTTGTACTGGTACACGCATTTTAGATGAACATGATAATCAAATGACAGCAGCAGTTGATGTTGCCAGAGCCGGTATTAGCAAAACATTTACCACTAAGAATACGCTAATACCTGGGCAAGAAGTAAAAATGGATCTCGTTGATGGGCCGTTTAAAAAACTTACAGGTGGTTGGACGTTTAAAGCGTTAGATGAAACTGCATGTAAAGTAACTCTGGATTTAGATTTTGTATTTAGCAGTAAATTAGTGGAAGTGGCGTTTGGGCGTATTTTTTCTGACTTAGTGAATAATATGGTGCAATCTTTTACAGAGCGTGCAAAAGAGGTTTATGGTGTCGACCAAAATTAATGTAGACGTTATTTATGCATTACCGAAAGAACAAATTACCTTTACGGTAAGTTTAGAGCAAGGTGCGACAGCTCAGCAAGTGATTGAAGCGTCAGGTATATTAGTCAAATATCCTGAGATTGAGCTAAATAAAAATAAATTAGGTATCTTTAGTCGCTTAATCAAACTGGATACTGTGGTTGAAGATGGTGAACGTGTTGAGATATATAGGCCGTTAACTGCCGATCCTAAAGAAATGCGTAAACGCCGTGCTGAAAAAGCCAAAGAAGATGGGCGAATTCACGAAAAGACAGGCCAAAAAATAAGATAGAGAATAATAAAAATCACAACTCAATTTAGGTTGTGATTTTTATTATCAATAATTGTTTGTTCTTAATCTATTGATCAAGTGGCGTTGAAAAATTAGGGTTTAGCGGATAATCACCAACCACTGTTTTCAGCTTCTCACTTTCAAAGGTTAATACCAGCTGCTTACTTGTTACTTCGCCACGACCTGTTTTGAAGCGATATAAGTAATTCCAAACATCATGGTCAAACGAATCAACGAGCATTGGGCTGCCAAGTACAAAAGTAACTTGTTCTTTCGTCATATCAACACGTAATTTGTCTACTTGATCATCTTCGACATAATTACCTTGTGGAATATCAATTTTATAAACTAGTTTTTCAAGAATTGAGCAGCCCGATAAACTGAAGATGGCCAAGCCTGCAATAAGTAAGTATTTTAAGTGCATAAGTATTTTGCTAATTAAGTCCATATAGATAGGTAAATAGTAACTCGGCTGGCGAGTGAAGTAAATCGATGTATTTAGTCGACTTACTTAGGGTTAAGCCAATTAGAAGACAAAAGCAGGAATTAGTTCCCGCCTTGTCTCTACTGTGAGAGGTTAAACTAACATTTCTGCGGCATTACTTAATGTTGACGCGGTGATCTTGTCTCCCCCAAGTAACCGCGCTAATTCTTCAATACGTTTTTCTTGGCTTAAGGGTTTCATGCAGGTTTCGGTCGTTTTCCCATCGGTGGTTTTACTCACAAACATTTGCTGATGACCTTTGGATGCTACTTGCGGTAAATGAGTCACGCACATAACTTGGGTTTTATTACCTAATTGGCGTAATAGTTTGCCAACAATGGAGGCTGTTTGCCCTGAAATGCCCACATCTACTTCATCAAAGATTAATGTTGGTGTTGATATTTTTTGCGCTGTGATCACTTGGATTGCTAAGCTTATACGTGATAGCTCACCACCAGATGCGACTTTACCCAGTGCTTGTAATGGTTGCCCTGGATTCGTTGAAACTAAAAAGTTAATATTATCCAAACCTTGTGGATTTGGTGTTTTATGTTCACTGCTTTCAAGGGTTATTTCAAAACAACCATTTTCCATACTCAGTTCATGCATGCTTGCCGTGATTAACTTGTTTAACTGTTTCGCGTATTTTTGACGACTTGATGATAGTTTTGTTGCTTGTTGATGATACTTAGCTTCAGATTCTTGTAGTTCTAGCTTGATACTCTCAATTCGTTCATCGTCACCGGCAATATTGTCTAATTCGGCTTTTAGCATTTGGTGATGTGTCGCGAGCTGATCTGCGGGTACTTGGTGTTTACGTGCGAGTTCTAAGGCCTTACCTAAACGTTCATCAAGGTATTCAAATTTTTCTGGGTCGCGGTCAAGATTATCTGTGTAACTGCGAAGTTCATTACCAGCTTCTTCGGCCAGCACTACCGCCTCTTGCAAGGTATCTGTGATTGACTTTAGTTTTGGATCCATGTCTAACAAATTTTCTAGACGCTGAGTTACTATTTGCAGCATGCTACAGATGGTATTGTCTTCATTTTCATACAGAGTATCTAAACTCGTCATGCACTCTTGAACTAATTCAGTGCTGTTGGCTAATAGCTTATGCCCAGCTTCAATCTGGCTATATTCACCATCGGCTAAGGCAAACTCGTTAAGTTCTGATACTTGATATTGTAATAGCTGTTGTCTGGCTGCCCGTTGCTGCTGGTTTTGTATTAGTTTCTTTTCTTCATCCGCTAAATTATGCCAATTGCGGTAACTATCACGGACGCTCGTCTGTAATTTTGTATGGCTGGCATAACCATCGAGGATCGCTAATTGGATTTCTGGTTTTAATAAAGTTTGATGTGCATGTTGTCCATGTACTTGAACCAAAAATTGAGACAGTGCTTTGAGTTGCTGCAATGGTACGGGGACACCGTTGATATAGCCCTTAGATCGACCTTCTGCAGTAATAACGCGGCGCAGGATACATTCATCTTCATTATTTAATTCGTGCTCGGTTAGCCATTTGTAGGCGAGGGAACTTGATTCTACGGTAAAAATGGCGCTTATTTCAGCTTTTTTCTCGCCGGGCCTAACTGTACTGGCATCAGCACGAGAACCTAAAGCAAGACCAAGCGCATCAATGGCAATTGATTTACCGGCACCAGTTTCACCTGTTACGGTTGTCATGCCTGACTTTAGTTCAAGTTCTAAAAATTTAACGATAGCAAAATTATGAATAGTGAGTTGCGTTAGCATACTGTACCCTGTTTATTTTATCAGGCTGGTTTTATATACAGTATATATACACTGACCCATAAGTGTAAATACTTTGCTTTTAGTTGAGGGGTTTATTTTCAATTTGTGATCAAGATACAGGGAAGTGAAAGGATAAGGCTTAACATGGGCTAAGCCTTTATAGCGCTGTGTTCAGACTAAAATAATTTGCTTCCCCAGCCTAATTTTTCACGTAAAACATTAAAGTAATCGTAGCTTTTCGGATGGATCAAATTAAGATGGTTTTTATCTCGTTTGATGATAATTTCATCACCAGGAAGCACACCAATGTGGACGTGACCATCACAACTGACCATCATATTTTCTTCATTATTTGGCGAAACGACTAATCTAATCGTGCTATTGGCGTTGATGACAATGGGGCGGCTTGACAGTGTATGAGGGAACATAGCCATTAATGAGATTGCTTCTAGACTTGGTGATAGGATTGGACCACCGGCAGATAATGAATAAGCTGTTGAGCCTGTTGGTGTAGAGACTAATAAACCATCGGCACGTTGGCTCAACATAAAGCTATCATCAATGTAAACTTCAAACTCAATCATCGCGGGGATCTTACCCGGGTGTAAGATCGTTTCATTAAAGGCTAAGTTGGTGGCCTTTAACATCCCGTAGCGATAGATTGACGTGTTTAATAAAATTCGCTTTTCCGAGATGTATTGGCCTTTAAGTACGCCCAATAAATGGTCATCAAAGGCTTCAGGATCAAGATCGGTCAGGAAACCTAAATTACCTCGGTTAACCCCGATAACGGCAATATCAAAACGAGATAATACACGACCAGCGCCAAGCATGTTACCGTCACCACCTACCACAATGGCAAGATCCGCTTCTTCACCTAGGTCCATCAGTGGTCGTGATTCGATCTTATCCATGTTGAGGTCTTGCGATACACGGCTATCAACAATAACCTTGTATTTGTGTTCGGTTAAAAAGTTGTGCAGGGCAATAAGGGTTTTGGTTGTTTCTGGGTGTTTGGGTTTTCCGATTAACCCGATGGTCTTGAATTCTCTCTTCATTGCCTTGATTCCACTAAGTAAGTATAGGCTCAGTATATACTTAAGCCACTTCAAGATTCAAAGTATAAACGCGATATTAATACCGCTTAATTAATCATTTATAGTGTGCGATTTAGAACTATTTTTACCGTAGGATGTAACTAGGGATGAATTTGACTTGAATCTCGTGTTAGGATCCCCATTATATTTCGGTATAAACCATTAATTGTAATATAGCGTACTAATTATAGAGTATGCTGAATCGAATGTCGGAGAAAGTAATGAGCAGCGAAAAGCAAAAAGTACAGGCTGAAAAGAAAGTTGAAGAGCAATTAGTAACAGAAACTGAAGCACAGCCTGTAGTTGAAGATGTTACAGTTGAAGAGGTTGCTGTTGAAGAAGCGACTGTGGAAGTTGATGAGTCTGTAGCACGCATCGCTGCATTAGAAGCTGAACTCGCGAAAGCAACTGCATCAGCAGCTGAATTTAAAGATACTGCATTACGTGCGAAAGCCGATGCTGATAACATTCGTCGCCGTGCTGCGATTGATGTTGATAAAGCAAAGAAATTCGCGCTAGAAAAGTTTGCTAATGAATTACTGCCTGTTATTGATAACATGGAACGTGGTCTGTTACATGTTGATAAAACAAATGAAGCATTGCTACCATTGATTGAAGGTATTGAGCTAACAGCTAAATCACTGGAATCTGCATTAGAAAAATTTGGTGTTAAATCTGTTAATCCTGAAGGTGAAAAATTCAACCCTGAGTTACATCAGGCAATGAGCATGATCGAAAGTGCTGACGTTGAACCAAATACAGTGATTACTGTGATGCAAAAAGGTTATGAGCTAAATGGTCGTCTAATCCGACCTGCGATGGTGATGATCTCAAAAGCGGTAGCAACACCAACTCCAACAATTGATACGCAAGCTTAATTGTCGATATAAGTAAGAATCGAATAAAAATAGAGCCGTTTGGCTCTATTTTTTTATCATCTTTTTATGTTCGTTACTATCGTGATGTCATGGTCTTAACCTGCGGGATAAAAAGCCCCCAAAATTGCTAAGCGGCTTGCGCCTGTGACCGCAGGTAAATTACCCGGCTGTTTATGGATATGTTGCTTCGCTAACCAAGCAAACGCAATCGCTTCAACCCAATCAGGATCAATGCCTATTTCTGTGGTTGTCATTACAGGTGTAACTGGTAATAATTGTGCTAAGTCTGCCATTAACAATGGATTGGCCGCGCCACCACCACAAATGTACACTTCATTCGTTATATTCACGTTATTACTTTTATTCCCGATACTATTATGCATCAATTTAGTGACTTCATTGGCAATAGAAACTGCGGTAAAACGCGTTAATGTACGTTGTACATCGGCATCTGAATATGACAGCGGATGTTTATCTGAAATAGTATCTAAACTGTTATTTAATGTTTTATTTAAATAGGGTTGCAGCCAAGCTAAGTTAAATAACTCTCGACCCGTGCTTTTCGGCGGGTTTAACGCAAAAAATGCATGCTGTAATAATGACGTCAGTAAAGACTCGATAACAACCCCTGATTTTGCCCATTGGCCATCTTCATCGTAGCTTTTTAGGCTGTTATTTTTAGCAGTAAACCAGGCGTCGAGTAGGGTATTCCCCGGACCAGTATCATAGCCAATAATGGATTTATTCTGCTGCAAGCTTGGTAAGTAGGTTATATTGGCTAAACCACCGATGTTAACAATGGCGCGATTGATACTCTGGTGTTGAAATACAGCCTGATGGAAAGCAGGGACTAAGGGCGCACCTTGACCACCAAAGGCCATATCTTTGCGTCTAAAGTCAGCGACGGTATCAATATTGGTCAAGGCGGCAAGAATATTAGCATCTCCGATTTGTAAGGTGAAGCCATGTTCGGGGTGGTGACGTACCGTTTGACCATGAGAACCAATAGCTGTGATGTCTTTGGCGGTATACTGTGTTTTAGCCAGCAATTGCTCACAAGCAAGCGCAAAGGTTTCAGCAAGCGGTTGCTCGATGGTGGCAAGTGTGCTTATTTCATTGCCGTTAGGACGACACAATTGATGCAGTTGAGCCGTTAGCTTCGCAGGCATAGCTTGTAAGTGCTGGGCAATAAGTTGGCACTTGCCATGCTCAAATGCGACTAAGGCAGCATCAATACCATCAATGCTGGTTCCAGACATCAGTCCGATATATAACTCACGTTTGTTTGGCATTGTCGCTCCCTAAAATCAGCCGTTTATCTTTATTGTGCGATTAGACTGTATAATTTCGCATTATTTTCCAATTGCTCTATGATGCCCTTCGCTTCGGAGACAAACTTGGTCTTTTCACTACCGCGTAATGACTCTGCTTTTGGTAGTGACACTGTTTTTGGATTTTTGTGCTTACCATTCACTAAGAATTCATAATGTAAATGGGGGC
>NZ_FPLG01000034.1:0-96277 GCF_900120065.1 Moritella viscosa | reverse complement strand
TCATCGTTTCAAATTCATCGAATAAGAAAAATTATGTCGTTATTATTGGTGAGTCAGTGCAAAAATCATCTTTGTTTTCATATGGATATCATAGAAAGACGACTAAACCTCTAAACGAAACAAATGGTATGACATTAATTTCAGATCCAATTGCACCAGCCCCCCAAACCGGAATGGCCTTAAGTAGAATTTTAGCCATCAATAATAAACTAAATATTAATAACAACTTAAACATTATCGATTTAGCAAATCTTTCTGGTTTCAATACATTCTGGTTTTCTAATCAAGGTCAGATTGGGATATACGATAGCCCCATCACTAATATTGCAAAAAGAACAGATTTAACCATATTTCATAATAAGAGTTATGAACAAGCAAATTCTGATTTCGTTTTAATCGAGGATTTAGAAGCACATTTAGATGGTAATTCAAATAATGTATACTTTCTTCATATGATTGGTTCTCATTTTGATTTTTGTGAAAGAACAAAAAACACAATAAAATTAGAAGATGCTTATAGAGAGCAATTGAAAGATGATCAAAACTGTTACGATGATACTATCCTAAACACCAGTATTTTTATAAATAAAGTCGTTTCTCTACTCGAATCTACCTCTTTAGATTATGAAATCATATATTTTTCAGATCACGGACTCGTGGATATAGAAAGAAAACCCTATAAATCTCATGGTGTCGGCAGTTTATTTCAGAGAAAAGCACTTGAAGTACCGCTTATATTTATTTCAAGTAGCAAAACCAGCAGTGACATGCAAAATACAACATATTTCATGAGAGATTTCCCACACACTTTCGCAGAATGGTTAGGTGTTACAGCAACACAAATTGATTATACTAAATCGGTTTTCCACCCAAGAATTAAGCAAGAAAAATATGCGTTGAATGACGCATCAGAAATAATATACTTTACTAAATAACGATATTTAAACATAGCGTTTCTAGGCAACAAGATTATATCATTCGCACGCTACGTCATCACCTCGTTGTAGATTTACCGTTTTAATAAACGGTGACATTTATTATTAACCTTCAATAAAAACACCGAATAAAGCGAAGCGATTGCCAAAAACAATAAACACAATACTATCGTTATTAATTCATTGTTTATCCCACGGGCCATACCTTCCCAAGGCGTTCTTAAGAATCCATTAACCAAAAATAACGGCATTGAGATCGTGCCAAAAAACATGCATATTTTGAACGCTAAACTGCCCTCTTTAATATTTTTCAATATGAAGCTAAAAATAAAGAGCAGGATAATACAAAAAAAGAAATGACTCACTAAGAAGGAATACTCATTAAAATTGCCTGCGGCGAATGCTGCAATTGACACACCAAACAACCAATTTGGTAAGTTAACTGGCTTATCCTGCGCTAAATAAATCCCTAAACACAATACTGGCATGTGGCCAATAATGGTAATAAAAACACTGACATTGCTATATAGATAACCGTTAGTCAGTAACGAAATGGCGATACAGACAAAACTAATAGCAATTAAAAATACGTTTCCAAATCGTTTGAACATAGCCAACATAAATGGAAATATTAAGTAAAATTGAAAAATAAACGATAAAAACCACCAGGGACCAACTAACGATAAACCTTGATATGGATAAAAGTTATATAACAGAGATAATTTAAAAATAAGTGGCTTTGAAAGAGGGATGAACCATTCGGCAAACCCCATACCATTATAAACAACATTAAAGGTAAACATAAAAATAAAGTATGACACGATTGCGAGTAAAAACATTGGATAAATTTTCACAAGGCGATCGATAATAAATTTTATATATAACAACTTATTTTCATTCTTTGCATATTTTTTCATTAAGCCATAAGCACTTAAAAAAATAAATATCTGCACGCCAAAATGACCAAAGTAGCTAAATAGTGCGCGAATAATACCTGCGGGCTCAGTTAATAAAATATCAAATAAATTGAACACTTTTCCTGACGTAAATTCCATTTCATTTTCGCTAGGGGTAGGAAAACGATGCATGAAATTATGAATAGCAATCATTAAGATACCCAAACCTTTTAAAATATTCGAATCTACCTTAGTAATTCCATTCCAAATCATATATTTATTCCTTTATAATTTAACGAGTCGAATTATATTTTTCACTATAAAACCACAATCATAAACCATACAAAGATAGCAAGGCAGAGGCTCACAAATACCGCTGCAGAACCTATGTCTTTAGCACGCCCACTTAACTCATGGTATTCGCTGCCAATGCGATCAACAGTGCTTTCAACTGCAGAGTTCAATAACTCAACAATTAACACTAATACTAGAGTTCCAACCAATAAAATTTTCTCGACATTAGTCACATCTAGCATTAAAGCGACAGGCGTAAATATCAGTAATAGTAGTAATTCCTGTCTTACCCCAGACTCATATTTTATCGCTGCACGGAGCCCCTTCATCGAATAACCAGTCGCTTTAAATATTCGTTTGAAACCGGTATAACCTGGCTTTCCACCTTGTTGATTCAAAGGGCGAGATTGCTTCATGAATATCCTCAATAAAATAAGTTAAATAATTGAGATAGGATACAGCAGCTATAGAATATTGACCATTAGCTTAGGGCGACCTAGTATTGATCCATATCGTTAGTCTGATTAATCATTGCGCTATATTAAAATGATAGATCATTTATGTTGTTCGAACATATTAAATATACTTTTAACTAATTGAAGCTTAGTAATATTTGTTACCAATAGAAATATCGTGGTGGCTATCAATTAAAAGGATATTACAAACAGGGACTAAGTTGGGGGGGAAGAGCCTGCTCTAGACAGGCTTAATATTAAATTAATTTGTATCGCCGGCATCAAATACCAGTTTATATACTAGCCAGTAATACTTATTTACTCTCAATCGCCAGTGGTATTTCTTCTAACATCATAGTGCCTTTCGTGACACCATCAGCCAGTTTCAAATATTCACTGGTGAAAATAGGGCGGAATTTATCAGCATCCATCGCCATATAATTGTTTAATTGGCGGTATAGAGTATAGACAAAGTTATCACCAGTCGCGGCACGTTCCGCAGGGCTCTTACGCTTAAATTTAAATAATCGTTCATAGGCTTTATCGTGATCGGAATGACCCATTAATATGACAGACTCACGCATGATCATATCCGCAACGACAGGTAAACTAGGCGGAAAATCATAAGGTAAACCATTGCTGCGACGCAGTGTTGGGATCTGCTCTGCAACCTTGATAACAGCTTCAGGCGCATATTTACTAAATGTCAGCTTCCAAATATTAAATTGTGCCGAATCATAATCATAATTAAATGACGGAAAACTACTTGCAAGCATGGTGTACATAGTTGCAATAGCTTCGGTTTGTGGCTGAGTTAAATTAATTGTTTGTTCCATACACCCTACTATTAAAATTTAGTATTTTAAGATCCATATATGCCGCAGTAGGCACTATCACTATATATTAATACGTTAATCATCATCGCTATCAGTAAAGCCTGGATCTATAAATCGTGGCGGCAATTTTTGTAATGGCGCTGGCGTTACCGTGCGCTCATTCATCTGTGGTCGTGATTGTCCGCCGTTTTGCGCTGTCATACCAACCGTTAACTTACTAATCCCCATATCCGCTAAGGCTTTGTTTAAGTTACTGTCTTTACGGCTCGCTTTCGACACATCTTGTTTGCCATTCAGGGCTAATGATATCAAGCTATGCACGCTAGTATCATCTTTAAATAATAGCCCAAATGCAAAGTTAACAGATTGATAATAAGGGTCTACTTGCGCACCATCAATTGCTAATTTAAGGTCAGCTTCGGTAAAGACTTCCAAACGTAATATGAGTCTGTCACGTTGCTCAGCAGTCATGCGTAAATTAATGCCGGCAGCCGTTTGTGTGCGTTCAAGCCAATAATTAAAGATACGTAACGCAGGAGAATCAGCTTGGCTAACTTCCATGCTATCAGCTAAACTAATCAGGCTTTCAATATTGCCGGAGTTAGTAAAAATATCATTAAAATTACGGCCTTTGTTCACCAAATCACGACGGTGATCAACACCATCAACAGCACGCTTAAGTTCGGTAATAGAATGCAGCATTAGCAGACTATGCAGTTTCTCAAAATGCGCTTGTTTTGGTGCAATATATTGCGACATCTGTAAGCGTTTAGAGCTAAACCAATAGTCATAAACTTGCTTAATGTCTGCCATCTTTTGTGGATCTTGCCTAATCTGATGATAGCTCGGCATGAACCCACTTTGATTCTGGATATGACGAACCCCTTGACGGCTTAACGTTGGCTGAAAAGGCTGGCGCGCAGCAGACGCAGGATTATTAACGGGTTGAATACGAGCTGGAGCATTTACCCTATTGACCGCTGAAACATCTTTAATATGTTGTAATTCAGTGCTATCAAGCTCATACCAATCAAAGGCAGGATTACGGCTATTAAGCTGAATACAGAGCACTTTGATGTGGTCGATAGTAAAACCTTGACGCATAAATTCATCACAGCGCACACGGAATTTACTGTTATTAAAATTCAAGCGTTTCTGAGAGTACTCAGCAACCAAATCAAATACTTGCTGGAAATATTGTAGACTTGGATCAGGCGCAGATACAGGTACTTCAACTTGTTCTTTAAAGTCTTCATACATAATGGCGTTGTTGATGTACAAACCAGTATCATCTTGCTGAAGATAGTTTTTATTAATCAGTTCAGTAATGCTATGCTGTTTATCTGATTGCAATGAAAAACGCGAAAAATCCGCAATGCGATCTTTATTCTTTTTGCATAACATCCATACTAATAAGCGAAATGCAGCATCAGAAAGCGATGATGATTGCGCGATATGATCGGGCACGATAAAGTATGTGCTCTCCATTTTTCTATTCATAACTGTTTAACACCACAATGCCATATTTAATTACAACTGAGCAATACGCTAATCTAAAGTCTACCATAGAAGACTTACTTGCACCTTTTGATTCCTTTGCTTTTTCAGACTTTGTTACTGTAACCCCTGTATCAGCGCTGACAGTAAAAAAAGCAGATCAACTGGTGACAGCCCAAGGTTATGAAATTACATTAGATCTTTTGGAACAAAGTGACGAGCGATATATTATCGAAGCGTATTATGATATCACTGATAACAAAAATATCTATGCAATAAATGAATACGCACAACCAATCAATTTATTAAAAAATCCGAGTTTTACCCGTATTTGTAGTATATGCGACACAACGACTAATCGCAGTCAGGGGCTTATCTTCAGTCATCCACAGCAAGGGGATTTCTGTGCACATTTAGCCTGTGTAAAAAAGCGTCTACCCGAACTAATGCCATTTGTAAATTATTTACAAAAACTACCCGCATTAGTTAATCATCTCGAGCAACTGCAAAGCAGTGTCTTTAGCCAAGTTTATTCATCCGGCGCCCCACTACGCTTATATTTAGCGATTGTTGAAGATGAAATACGCCAACACGGCTTTATCAGTAAACAGGATGCAATCCAATTTCATCATAGCTTTAATCACGCAACTTATAAAAAAGCAGCACAACGCTATCAAAAATCCGCTTATCCTAAAGACCTCAGCTTTGAGTTTGTTGAAAAGGCGATTTTGTATACCAAACAAATAAAGTCCACCAGCTTAAACGACAAGTTAAAACAACTGTGTGGCCAAAGTGTGCTGGCAGAAAATGAACTGGCAACAGCCGCTTTAATTATTTCAAACTATATCGTGAATAACCAAGGTTTGTTAAGCCATCAATCACCATTAGCAACCGACAAAAAACTCGCATTACATAATGACGGTAGCAATATTAGTGAGGCATTACGCTTAAAAGGCAAGCTAGGTGATTATGTACGTTGCCGTATTACGGTAAATAGCTGTAAATACCAAATCGTCACCAAACGCTACGATATACGTGGTAAAGATGATACCGGACGTGTTATTCAGTTCAATCACAGCCAAGTAATTACTGAAAAATCATACATTTACATTAGTGGCTTCATTTCTAAATTTTATCAAAATCAATACGGCTATACTATCTCGGTATTGAAAGGGGTTAAGCAGCTATCAGCTTAACGTTATCACAAGCAATTTGACCTAATGCCTCGCAGCGCATAATCCTATAAAAATCACCTATTTTATAAGATCTAGCTCGCAATAATTTGATTTCTCTTACTAATGCCTCTCATATTACCAATTTAGAGCTAGGGTTGTTATCAGAACTTACCCACTTAGAGGCAATGGCAATGAAAATCAACATGCCAGTTACGGACACAGAACAGTTTATGAAAGACGGAGATATTCTTGTCTCCAAAACTGATTTAAAAGGCAGTATTACCTTCGTAAACCGTGCTTTCATTGAGCTCAGTGGATTTACCGAATCAGAGTTATTACGTAAAAGTCACAGTATCGTTCGACATCCCGATATGCCAGCAGCCGCGTTTAAAGACCTATGGGAAACAATACAACAAGGTAATCCATGGACAGGTATCATTAAGAATAGAGTAAAGAATGGTGATTTCTATTGGGTAGTTGCCAATGTTATCCCTATCAAAAAAAACGGCCAAGTCATCGAATTTATGTCGGTCAGAACCAAACCAACGCAACAAGAAGTTAAAGATGCAGAGCTCACCTATGTGACGATGAATGCCGATAACCGACCACGAAAAAAACGATTAATCGCACTCAAACAACTCTTTGTTAACGCCGGACTCAAAGCCAAACTATCAATATTAACCACCTTTGTCGCTTTTATCTTAATCGCAGGTGCGCTTGCTCAATACACAAGCGTGCACAAAATAGAAACCACTTGGGATAACTACCAAACCGATATCACCGCACGTGGTACCCTCATTAACGAGATCACATCCTCATTAGGTTACGGCGGTATCATCCCCCACTTTAAAAATTATGTTTTACGTCAAGATGATAACTACCGACAGCAGTTTATCCAAGGCTATGCAGCATTGCTTAAGCAGATTAGTCGCTATCAAGCACTACCAGATGTTAATTTACAAGAGCAATACGCGTTAAAAGAGATCTCGCTTGTCGCAGAGCAATATCGCCAGCATCTAGACAGTGTTCAATCACTTATCACTAACGGTGTTGAAACAAACCAAATTGATGCCAGTGTGAATATTGATGATAAACCTGCTCTTAATGCACTTTTACAATTACAACAAAACTATGCATCACTCACACAGCAAGCCGCCAACACGCTACATACACAAATCACGGACTCATTCGTGAGCCTGGGTATTGAAAAACTGGCAACGTTCTTCATCTTAGCGTGCCTTGCCGTCATGGTATTTCAGCGAGCAATCATGAAACCAATCAAGCAGTTAATTGGTATTTTCAGTAAAATCAATGAAGGTAAATACGAGAACAAATTTGAAATCCGTAATAACAGCGAATTTGGTAAATTATTTCAAGCTATTTACGTCACCCAGACCAAACTCAATTTCGATATTCAAGAGTCACGATTAACCGCTGAAGAAGCATTACGTATCAAAAATGCTTTGGACAACGTAACAGCCAATGTCATGGTGGCGGATGGGCAACGTAATATTATTTATATGAATGAGTCGGTTGATAAATTACTTAAAAATGCTGAAAAAGATTTCAAAAAAGAGTTACCCGACTTTAATGTAGACAATTTACTCGGCTCAAGTATCGATGTATTCCATAAAGACCCACAACATCAACAGCAGATACTACAAGGATTGTCATCTACCCATGAGGCAAATATCAATATTGGCGGTAGAACCATGCAGTTAACACTTAATCCAGTGATAAACGCAACAAATGAGCGTCTCGGTACAGTCGTTGAGTGGAGTGATAAAACCGCAGAGCTAGCAATCGAACAAGAGATCGACACGATTGTTGCAGCGGCGGCAAATGGTGATTTATCCAAACGTATTACGCTGGAAGGTAAAAATGAGTTCTTCACGAAGTTAAGCTTAGGATTAAATGAGTTACTCGAAAGCTCATCGTCGTTTGTCAGCGATGTGGGGGACTTGTTTTCTCGTATGTCCGGAGGTGATTTAACCCAGTCAATCGAGCAAGAATATAATGGTGAATTTCAAAAAATTAAAAATGATGCCAATAACACTATCGATAAACTCACCTCAATTATCAGTCAGATCCGTACCTCCGCAGATACAGTCAATACCGCATCACACGAAATTGCACTAGGTAATGCTGACCTCAGTCAACGTACAGAAGAACAAGCTTGCTCACTTGAACAAACAGCATCGAGTATGGAAGAAATCACAGCAACCGTGAAACAAAGCGCAGCCAATACCGATGAAGCAAATAAACGTGCAACAGAAGCTAAAAACAAAGCACAGAACGGCGGTAAAACCGTACAAGATGCGGTTTCAGCAATGAAAGAGATTCTCACTGCGAGTAATCGTATCAATGATATTATCGGCGTCATCGATGAAATCGCATTTCAAACTAATCACTCGCACTGAACGCCGCTGTAGAAGCTGCGCGAGCCGGAGAACAGGGACGCGGATTTGCCGTCGTTGCTGCTGAAGTCAGAAATCTATCACAACGCTCCGCTGATGCAGCGAAAGAAATTAAAGACTTGATCCGTGACAGTGTTGAAAAAGTAAAAATAGGTTCATCACTGGTTAATGACTCGGGTGATACTTTACAAGAAATCGTTCATTCAGTTAAACATGTAGCTAATATGATTGCAGAAGTCAGTAATGCGGCAACGGAACAATCTTGCGGTATTGAGCAAGTGAATCAAGCGGTAAATCAAATGGATGAAGTGACCCAACAAAACGCCTCACTGGTGGAGCAAGCATCAGCGGCTAGCTCGGCTATGTCTGAGCAAGTAAATCACATGACCCAATTGATTCAATTCTTTAAACTAATACAAACAGCACCCAAAGAAACCGTCCTTCAACATGGACAGCATGCATCACAAAGACATCGACAGCGTCATAATGCAAACTACCGCCATGGACAACTACCTACTGCACAGCCAATAACGACGCAGGAAAGGCAATCCAATGACAAGGCGATAGCCGCATTATCAAATAACGAGAACTGGGATGAATTTTAGCTCAGCATTAATCGCCACCAGATCCCAGGCAAACTGGTGACCCCAGAAGTAAACCATTTAACCTCACCATCTTTCACAATTAAGATGGTAGGGGTGACTTTCACTTTCCAATCACTACCTAGGTCATAATTTTCATCATTAACCACATCAAAATCATACTCATGATGCTGTAAGTATTTTTTCACCTTTAGCGCTTCACCTGAACTTAAGGCAACAGTCACCACCGGATAGTATTCCGATAATGTATCAACAGCAGGGCTAACAAAACGACACACAGAACACCAAGTTGCCCAAAAATAAACAACCACAGCTTGATCTTTACTTAACTCCGCAAGATCAATCGGTTCTCCGGCCAATGTCATTCCAGCTAATACAGGAATATTATGTTTTGGAAAATCTTTTCCACGCCATACATCTACAGCCGCAGTAATGACAAGTGCCAGCAATATAAATATCACTAATTGTTTAGTCCAGCCAAGTAGCCGTTGTTTCATTTACTTGCTTCCTTTGATGATGAAATAAATATCAACACTACTTCTTACGCTGTGCTTCTAATGCACGCTTCACTTGCTGTTCAAGCTGCTCGTAAGGCACAAGACCACCGACAATTTGATCGGCAAAGATAAGACCCGGCGTTCCACTTAGTCCAAATTCACGCATCAACGTCATACTACCTTTAATTGTCGTTTCAACACTCTTAGCCGTATTATCTAACCACTCATCCGTGTCGGTGATCTTACCCACTTTAGCGATAGCACCACTGTCTAAACGACTTGGGCGTGACATTAACTTCTTGTGTAATTCAGCGAATTTAGCGGGCTCATTTGCCCATACTGTTAAGGCTAAATCAGTTGCTTCTTTCGAACTTGGACCTAAGATTGGTACCAACTTATAAACAACACGTATTTCTGGGAACTCTTCGACTAATTGATCTAATAACGGCTCAATTTTCTTGCAGTAAGGGCAGTTGAAGTCAGTAAAGTAAGCAATGGTTAATGCTGGGTTTTCAGCGCCTATCCACGGGTCCATTTTGTTATTAAACAAGGCCACGTGATTATCACCTAAGCTTTTCTGCTGCTGGGCTTTCACTTTATTCTGTTCATGCGCCTGTAGGGCAATAATTGCTTCTTTTAAGATCTCAGGATTGTTTACCAATGTTTCTTTCACCATTTGGTTAAACTTGTCTTGTTGCACAGCCGTCATATCCATTTGTTCAGGTGCTGCCCACGCCATTTGCGTCGCTAAAATAGCGGCTGAGATAGTGGTGGAAAGTGCTAATAATTTCGTTTTCATTGTAATCCCTATTTATTAAATTTGTTTCTGTATTTGTTTACGAATCGTCATACCCCACGCATATACGCAGGGCAGAAATTGATTATTACTTGCCGCCCGCTTGCTTAATTGCATTCAGCACAGCATCGTCACTTAAAATAACCGGCAGTGGTATACCGTTCGGCGCCTTAGGCCCATAAACAATATTAAATGGGACACCAAAACGACCGTGACGTTGTAAGTAATTCGTCACTTTTTCAGATCTAACCGTCCAATCACCTTTCATCGTGACTACGTTTTCCGTTAGCAGTTTGCTATATACAGGATCTTGTAATACGACACCTACCTTATTGGCCTTACAAGTAATACACCAATCAGCAGTGATATCCACAAATACTGTTTTACCTTCTTTTATTTGTTGCTCGATACGTACAGTATCAAGATCTTGCCACACTAAGTCATCCGGCAAACCGTTTGACCACTTGCTCGTTGTTAACGACGCTGCCAACATACCAGCGCTACCAAGCAACAAACCGACACTGATAAGTACAGCTCGTTTACCTTTAAGTTTTATCATAAAACCAATAAAGACCAAGCTAACCACACTAAACAGACCATAAATAGCAAATGTAGGTAAGAAACTAGACAACAAGGTAACTAGCCACAAACAAGTTAGCATTAACAAACCGGCAAACACAGTTTTCACTGACCCCATCCAACGACCAGGTTTAGGTAATAGACTGACAAGGCTTGGGAAAGTTGCAACTAACAACCACGGTAGAGCCATTCCAATTGCTAAGGCAGTAAAGATAACAAATAAACTTAATGTATCAGCACCCAGTGCATAAGCAACTGCGGTACCCAAAAATGGTGCGCTACAAGGCGTTGCGAGTAACGTAGCGAACATACCTTGCAAGAAATGTCCACGATTACTATCATCACCCGCCGTGGCTAATTTCGTTTGTAAGTTTGACGATAAACTAAACTCAAACGCACCTAGCATGTTTAATGAGAATACCGCGGTGATAACAACCATGACCGCAATAAACCAAGGACTTTGGAATTGAATACCCCAACCTATCGCCTGGCCAGACACTTTTAATACAAAGATGAAGGCTGCAAGTAACCAGAATGACACGATAATACCGGCCGCAGAAGCAAGGAATTGCTGCCTTATTTTACCTTTCTCGACATTTGGTGCATCGATAATAGTGCTCAGTTTCATGCCCAGAACCGGTAATACACACGGCATTATATTGAGGATTAAACCACCTAATAAAGCAAACAGTACAATTCCCATTAACGACTTACCTGCGATAGTAACTTGTCCCGCAATGACAGGCGTCGAAAACTCTAACGCTTGCTCTGAGGTGATGACAGTTAAATTTAACGTTTTATCGATTAATTCAACGTCACCCAACCAACTACTTGCGTCAAATACCGCAATTAAATGATCTGCTGACTCTTCTACCGTCTTTAGTTTAAAGGCTGTGTCTAAGTCTCCATCAATCAATAATCTCGGTGTTTCGCCCCAGTGATAGCCAGATATTGTCGCTTGTAATTGACTATTAGCGTGATCCCATACTAATTGAACCGCATTATTATCAACCACTTTTGTCGGTACTTGTGTGATGCTTTTATTATACAAAAACATCGCTTCAGCATCCGCTTCCAAATTTTGAATATCAACTGACATGTTAATATCATAATCAGTTAATACACAAATACTCGTACACGAAGATAAGGTTAATTTACCCGCTAATACCAGTGGTTTATTAATGTCTTCTAACTGTAACTTAATTGGAAAGCTAACCGCATCCGTATACCCATAAGTCTCTAACCCAAGCAATGAGAAATGTTTTGGTACTGGCCACTGCCAGTCACTGCCAACAAGATTTGTCGACTCTTGCCAATCAATACTTGGTGCGATACCGCCTTCACCCGGTGAACGCCAATAGGTTTTCCAGTTATCAGCAAGCTTTATTTCAAGTACAGCGGGCACTGTATTATTGGTTTTATCCACTTGCCCTGTCAGCATAAAGCGTAACTGAATTGGTGGGTGTGATGGGTCTTGTAACCAGCCTGTTGTTTGTGCAGAAATACTCACGGATATAAGCAGCAAACAACTCACAAATAAGGTTTTTATTGTCTTCAAATCATGTCTCCAAGAAGTAATTAAAGTCATCTTGCTGATGCTTCAATACCAATTGCATTTAATGGGGCGTCGATAAAAATAATTATTCTTTAATATACCCGAGCTATAAAGATGAATTAAATACTATTTAATATAAAACGGTGATTAAATTTTGTATTTTAAGTTATCGCGGAGGTATATTAAGAAATATTATTCTTCAAATTTACACAAAATAAGGTGGCGGCGTCGAGAAGGGACAAATGTGTTTGCTAGATAAGTAAAGTTGGGAGTTTGACGCGTAAAGTAATGGCTAAATAGGATGATCATTAAAATAACCATGACTAGCTCGTCCATATGCGTACTGGCTTTTTGTAATAATGTCTCAGTCAGTTTACAGGCACCGTCACTGTTATCAAGATAACTGGCATCTGTAAGTTCGGTGTTCGTCACAGCGCTAAAGTCAGCATTAGAATTCACACTTTCATTAGTACTAGTCAGGCTATTTAACGGAACATTGTCTAATTGAGCACTGGTTAATTGAGCACTACTTAGCACAGGCTGATTAAATGAATAAGCATTGTTAACCATGCAAACAATCAAAAATGCTACTATTAACAGCAGGCTTATATTTGCGTTGTTTGTTGGTTTAGTGATGCGCATACATTCTTACGTTGTAATTAATCATAGGGCTTCTTTTTACCGATAATCACGAAATATAACAAGTAGGGCTAATTAAAATTACCCTTCTTTACGTAAATACCGCTAATAAATGACGAAATACAACAAAATGTTGCGATGAATTTCATTAATTGCTGGTGTTTTTGTCATTTTAGCCTAGAATCCCGCCTTCTAATTCATTTCTCTTTATCCAGTGTTGATAACAAAATGTATCGCGATGATTAAGTAGAATGAAAAAGCATAAATAAGATATCCAAGCTAGTCTCAGATAAAGCATCCTAAAGTAGTTTGGGGATATCATCACACTGAATAATCGCTAGGAAATAGACACATGGCAAAAGGTAAAAAGTACGATTTTAATTTGGTACTAGTAGACGGTTCTTGGACTGCTGAGATAGTGAGAAAAATCACATCTAAAAAAACAGTTGTATCAAAAAGCCAAGCGGGCTTTGCTTCAGAAGCTGAAGCACAAATTTGGGCTGAAACTGAATTAAAAGGTTTCTTACAAAACCAAATCGAACGTAACGCACGTCGCATTCGCCTCGTTTCAGAAAGCGTTGAAGATAATGCAGAAGAAATCGTTGAAGAGTCTGACGAATCAGAAAAAGACGACGCTTAATATCACCCAGATATAAGCAACGCCTTACAGCCATCGCTAATTACGCTTAATTAGCGATGGCCACTCAATACTAGCGTTCCCCTCTCAATATATCATGTGCATCAGGTAAGAATATTTCAAGCAATGATAGCTGGTTGCTCTGCCATCTAAAATAAGAACGTCTTGCATACACTATTTCCGTTCTATCTAGATTTATCATGTCACGATCAAGCTGACTAACTTGGAAAAACGAATACTCACTACGCTTTACGTTCTGCTCTGCAAATAATAATTGTTCACCCAAAGATTTATCTCCAAGCTCACAAAATTTATTCACTATCACAGAGTCCTCTGACATTAAAGACGATCGCGCTAATATTAAACTAGACTGGTTGTTCATCAGTATAGTTTGACGAAAAAACGTACTCTGATCCAACTTACCTTTTTCTTGCTCAATAATATGGAAATTGACACACCGAGCTTTAAGTCGCTTGGTCAGAGACCCTGGATCATTCATATAATGAGGCACTAAGTTAACAACAGGTACTAATTTCATGAGAAGTTCTTCCCAAAGCAGACGTCATTCTCTCTTACCTTTAACGCCTCCTCTTTTGGCTCTTTTATATCGAGAAAACGAGCGCACAAGCATGCCGTAATAGCCGCAATCATGGCAAAGATAAGAAAAACGAGCCCTTCTGGTAGTAACATATTTAGCTGTAAAACAAATGCACTAAGCGCCTGCCCCAAGAAGTAAGACATCACAAACCCACTCATTAAACGAGCACGCAGTACCGCAGTACTTAACGACATGATCATATGGCTTAACGTTGGTAGTAATAATCCAAAACCTATTCCTGAAAATACAATCGTGACATAAGCCCGCCATTCAAATTGAGTTAGTGCAAGCAAAGTTAATGCAATTGCATAACAACTGAAGCAAATAACTAATAACCATCGCTCACCCAACGTTGACAACATATGCCGAAATAAATAAGCGACAATTACCGAGAGCACGCTCATACCGGCCATAACTATACCGATCATACTACTTGTTAAAGATAAAGATGAAACCAGTGTAAAAGGTAAATTAATAAGGATCATATAGTAAAAAAGCATACCAATTAAACCCATTACATAGGAAGGAAAGACCCGCTTAATATCAGATCCTGTTAAACGTTTTTTTATCTCATTATCCCTATGTGTGGGTATAGTAATCGCCTTTGCCGACATAATTAAAATAACAAAGGACAGTAAATATAGGGAAAATGGAAAACGCCAATTATATTCTGCTAAGCTACCGCTTAAGAGCACAAACACAACGCCCCCCAGATTAACTGCTATTGATTGGAAAGAGATAAAGTCTGTACGCGATTTACCTTGAAATGCACTTCCTATAATATGATTAATGACAGTCATGCATATCGCAATACCAACACCAAATAACAAACGAAAGTATAATAGCGCATAGATTGAGTTAAGCCATAGACCACTACTACCAGCTGCCCCATAAATAAATAGTCCAACAAGTAACGCGTTTTTCTCTCCGACGAGCCTCATTAGCTTGTCAACAAATGGCGCCGATAATACCACTCCGATTGCAGGTAATGTCATGAGTAATGACACGTAGAACGGGTCATTAAACACCTGATTAATCTGTGTCAATGAAGGGCCTATCGCAGCGTTCCCCATGACAAGTAAGCTGCACCCCAATAATAAACAAATTTTCATTAAGGTATTCGATTTATACGTAGACATTGATTCTCTCTTTATATTGAAATCAGAATAATCAGAGAGATAAATCTAATTTATCTATTTAATATTATTGTTTAATTTTATATTGGTAGGTATGTATCTTTCATCCACTATATGAGTTTCATCATCACCGTAATAGTCTCAATAAAGCAACACTGCGTTGCTTATTTTCAACTTTGCTTAATGGTATAAAGTAGTTAAAATAAACTCGGGATTAATAGATAAGTGAGCTAAAGCTCAATATCTTATGAATAGTTATTTATGATAAAAAACATTCTATACTCGTATAATATTTTTCTGATTTATGTATTACATTTAGGATAGCTATGAATTGGAATTTGAATGACTTACCTTTATTTATTGCCGTAGCTGAAAGCAACAGTTTTTCAAAAGCCGCAGTACGATTAAACATACAAAAATCAAGTATTAGTCGTGCAATAGCTCGCTTAGAAGAGCGGCTTAATGTAAAACTCCTAGAACGTAACAATCGTTATCTTCGTCTTACTTCTGATGGAGCACAACTATATCAGCAACTAAAACCATTACTCGAACAGGTTAACCTTGCTGGTGATGAACTCTGCCAAAAAGGACTTGCAGGAGAATTAAATATCGCTGTCACCTTGGCATTTTCACGAGAAGTCATGGCTCCACATTTAAATGACTTTGTTACGCGTTTTCCAGACATTTGCTTAAACATGAAAAGCACTACACGAATCTTGAATTTGTATGAAGACAAGTTAGACTTAGCTATCCAACTTGGTCCATTGGTTCCTTCGGGATTTTATGCTCAACATCTTGCAGATATTGAGCTTTGCTGGATGAGTTCTCCTACCTATTTATCTGCTTATCCAGAGTTGATCAACTCCAGTTGGTTAGAAATACAAAAACATGTGCGTTATTATCATACCCAAGAAAATTATCCTGCTAATTTTTGTTTATTCGCACCCGATGGAAATAAATATCCTGTGACCTTCCCTATGGCAAATCAACTCGAAGATGTACTGATGGTACGCGACTCGGTCGTAGCAGGTGCAGGAATATCCCTATTACCTGATATTTATTGTCGGAAATTAGTGAAAGAAAAAAAACTTATCAAAATTGCACCAGAAATAAAGGTCAGCCCAAATGTGACGATTTATGCCGTCTATGCCAGTAAGAAAAGTTCATCACCACGATTAAAAACAATGCTTTCTTTTATGAACGAAATCACCAAAAAATACTTAACAACTGATTAACCGTAACAGTAAATAGTCAATTAACATCTAACTGCCATCGCTAATTACGCTTAATCAACGATGGCCACCCACATCAAGTCTTCTAACGCTTAATACACCGCCAACCTCAAACTCTGCAATCCGTCTTGTACCCACATACAATAACGCGCCATTTGAATCAAAATTATCGCGAAGATCACCACAGCGGCTACCCCCTTACCCGCTATAAATGATTACAGCAACACTGTTCAATTGAAATGGGTGACACTATGATTTTATAGCCTGTTATTGGTATTTTGTGAAATCAGTCACGATTTATAAAAAGACAATCCGGTTTACCTTGCTGCTAAAGTTAATATCAATAGACTCAGTTACATAGCTAGTATCTCCGATTACTTACAAGGAAAACAAATGCTGATTATATGTTGATTTATTTAGCGAGCTCACTTTATAACAAAGCCCGGCACACGTTACGACTATCACTCATTAGGCCTCAAGCAGGAATTAAGAAAGTATGTTAAAAATCTTTATTTGGGGGTTAATTAGGCTTAGTGTCGTTATAGTTTTCGTATATCCAGTGGTACACGCCATTGTTATAATGGCTGCTACGGCACTGCCTCAGTTTACCGTAGACATAAGATTTGAAGTTGTCGTTTGGTTATCTTCATTGATAAGTGTTTTGGGTTATATTTTTATCAGAACAGCAAACACTAAAGAAGTCGGTAAGTTCATTCTCTTAAGTATGTTCGGATCGATTGTTTTGACGATGTATGAGGGCGATATGTCCGGAACGTTTCCATTTAGGTACATCTCTTCGTCATTATTTTTAGCTGTTTTGTGTCTGATTATGATGGTGTATTTCGTGTTCCCAATAAGACAATTAAAACCATTTATGTTTCTAGTGCCCATATCTGCATCTTCATGGCTAATGTATAAATCTATCTATTCACCTTCATACTACGCATATTATTTTTTTAGTAGCAAGCCATCTATATCCTCTGACATCTATGAGAAAATAATCTCAAAAATACCTCAAATATTCTTAGATGGTTTTATTTCAGGCCTCTTCTCTCTTGGTTTGTTATGTCTCTATTTTTTCTCTCTTTATGGACATAATCCGAAGACAGTATATAAAAACGTAACAATAAAATTAACGAAAGAACGTAACAATTAGTCAATTATTTTAATGGATGGACTTTATGAATATTACTACCTGCCAAGGATTTATTTTTGATGTTGACGCTACTCTCGTAAACACAACTCAGGTTATAAATAATATTTGGAAAACATGGGCATCACAAAAAAACATTGAATTTTCAGACATATTTCCTCATGTTCATGGGCGTAAAATAATCGAAACGCTTACATTAGTAGACCGCCAATACTCAAATGTTGATGAAGAAAATACGGTGAAAGATATTGCTATTCATGCAATGAAGTCTGCCACTGAAATTGAAGGTGCATTAAAATTTGTTAAAAGCATACCGAAAAATTCATGGGCTATAGCAACGAGTGGGCCTAGAAAAGTAGCAGAAACGAGTTTACTTGCATCTGGGTTTGAACTTCCAGATAGCATGGTTTGCGCCGAAGATGTAACTAATGGGAAACCTCATCCTGCTCCATTTATTTTAGCGGCTCAAAATCTAGGTTTAGATCCTCGACGTTGTATCGCATTTGAAGATTCTCCAGCAGGAATAAAATCAGCAAAAGATGCTGGATGTTTTACTGTTGCCTTGTTAACAAGTCATAAAAAATCAGATTTAGCGTTAGCGGACTTAATCGTCGATAGCTTTTCGGTTTTCTCTATTAGACAAACAAATGCTGCCTATGAGCTAAGTTGGTAAAGAGTTAATGGGAAACCCGAAAGTTAACTTCATATAAATTGAGCTAAATCGGCTTTTAAAAAATCAATAAATACCCTGAACTTTTCAGGGCGAAATACTCGATGAGAGTATACTGCGTATAGGTTTAACGGTGCGGCCTTGGATGCAAAATTTAATTCAATGAGACTGCCATCTTTTATATGTTCATCACAAGCATGACGAGAAAGGATAGCAAAGCCAACCCCCGATAAGGCTGCCTTAAAAGCCATTTCGCCGCTGTTCACTTTAAAGTTACTAGACACGCTTATGTGATGAAACTCCCCACTGTCTTTAATAAATTGCCAAGCTTTCCCTTGGAGTGCAGTTGCAGTGGTGATGCAAGGTAATGCTCTAAAATCACTGATGTTACTTGGTTTACCCCATTGCTTAATGACTTTGGGTGCTGCCACAATGCAACATGGGAACTCAGCTAGTTTTTGTGCAATATAATCACTGTCTGGTAGATCCCCCCTAGTTACAATAATTGCAATGTCGATATCCTCAATTAAGGACTCAAATCCGGCTAAGTTCGTCGTACAGTTAATACTGATTTCAGGATATTTTAATGAAAAATCAATAATAGAATCCCCCAATAATTTGGGGCCCATTTCACTCGGAATACAGAGCCTTAGTGGGCCTTTAAGTTGCGTTTTATTGGATGTGATGTCAGATTCGAGTTGCGCTAAGGCGTCGAGTAATGCACCAGACCGAGAATAAAGTAGCGCACCTGACTCGGTTAATCTCATATGTCGGGTACTTCGTTCAATTAAGCGGACTTGTAGCTTATCCTCTAATTGTGAAATAGTACGACTCACGTTTGAAGATGGCATTTGTAATGCTTTTGCAGCGCCGATAAAACTGCCTTTTTCAGCCACCAAAGAAAATATTCGGAGTGAAATAAAATCAATATTACCCATTACACCATCCCATTACTGATATCAATAAGTCCAACTTATACCAGCTAATAATCATAAATGATATGAATTATATTGTTTGTCATTAATAACTATTCAGCTAAAAAAGAGATAACTGACAAGACTCAACATGAGCTGAATGCACGTTTTCCCTACATTATTAGGAATAAGGACTCATTTATGAAAATAGGTATATTAGGCGGCGGTATCGGTGGATTAAGTACTGCCATTGCATTGAAGCAAGCAGGCTTTGAGGTTGATGTCTATGAACGACATAGTCGACCAAGCGAGATTGGTGCCGGTATTGTATGCTGGCCGAATGCTTCATTTGTTTTAGACCAACTTGGAGTGTTAAGCCAAGTAGCCAAAGTGGCAGGTTCACTCAACTATATGCACCGTTTTTCTAGTCATGGCGAACCGCTAGGTTCATTAGACATAACTCAACTAAATCAATTAATGGCATACCCTAGCTATTCTATTCTTCGTAAAGATTTGATGGCGATATTGACTCAACGGACTCTTGAACTGGATATCAATATACATTACCAACATGATGTAACTTCACTTTCAAATAACGATAACAACAAAGTTTGTGTGCAATTTACCAATGGTAAAAATATCGAACCAGATATCATTATTGGCGCTGATGGCCGTATGAATTCATTTGCGAGAAAGTATGTAAATGGTAATAACGATCCTGTTTATCAGGGTGTTGTTAATTGGATTGGTGTATTTGAGTGTAAAGATGAGATTTTCACTGACCTTTCAGTTTCAGATTATGTGGGAGTTGGAGAGCGTTTTGGAATAGTACCTGTATCAAAAACAAAAGCTTATTGGGCTGGATGTGTCGTATCTAAAAATATAGACGAGGTAAACCCTGACTTGTATAAATCCGAACTCTGTTCACTGTTTGCTAGTTGGCCTGATCCTATTATGAAGATCATCGATGAAACACCTTTATCCCGGATTAATAAAATTTATGTTCATGATCATAACCCAATAAAAATCTGGCATAAAAATAATGTCATATTACTCGGTGATGCTGCGCATTCTGCTTTACCCACTTCTGGTCAAGGAGCTTGTCAGGCGCTGGAAGATGCATGGCACTTTGTTCATTGTTTAAAAGAAAATGTGAATGATATATCTAAGGTATTTAAGCAGTTTACCAAGTTAAGATCGGCTAAAACGTCAAAAATTACAATGGGTGGTCGCCAAGTCGCCTCATCTATTTTCAACCAAGAGCAAGGGTTTTGTAAACAGAGGAATTTAGCGAGTAAAAATATGGATCATAAAAGCACTGTTATTGGTATCGCTAAACTCTGGACTAACGGCTTACCTATCAACGTTTAGCACTGTCGTAAATTTCGGAGCTTAAGCGATAATCAGTTTCTGTGGCTCATTGGCTTAGCGTCGTTACTCACTTATAATATACCCATATCAACTTGTCATACATCTTCTCATGTCAGGAGTTTGGTGGTTTCTCATATCACATTATTTACAGTTATGGATTGAAAACGGTGCCCAGTATTAATTGGCAGGATACTTTTCCTCTTCACGTAAAGTTAGTACATCATAACCTGAACTTGTTACTAATACCGTATGCTCAGATTGAGCTGAAAGTTTCTTATCTCGAGTAACTACTGTCCAACCATCTTTTTTGTTTTTTATTTTCGCTGAGCCTTGATTCACCATTGGTTCAATGGTGAACACCATGCCTTCCTTGAGTAGAAGACCTTGGTTTGGAGAACCATAGTGACTAACTTGTGGTTCTTCATGCATTTCTCTGCCAATACCGTGACCACAATATTCTCTTACTATGCTGTAACCATAAGACTCTGCATAACGTTGAATCGCATATCCGACATCGCCAAGTCTGGCTCCTGGTTTTACCTGTTTGATACCAGCCCACATTGCGTCATACGTGACTTCAACAAGTTTTTTAGCTAAAGGAGATGCGTCTGGCATAACAAACATTTTGCTTGAATCAGCAATAAAACCATCCTTTTCCAAAGTAATATCTAAGTTGATGATATCTTTACTTTTCAGAAATTGAGTTACTTTAGGTACGCCATGACATACAACTTCATTGATAGAAGAATTTAAAACATACTGATAGTCATATTGTCCCTTACTTGCAGGGCGAGCCTTTAAATCATTAACAATAAAGTTTTCAACTTTGTTATTGATATCCATTGTTGAAATGCCAGGCTTAATATAAGAATCCAGCATATGAAAAACCTGAGCAAGTAACTTTCCTGAATTACGCATTAGTTCTATTTCAGTCGTTGTTTTAATATTCACGCTATTATTCATCATCCGATCCTTCGACTACTGTTAGATTTGAAATCGATACTTCTGCTGATTTCATAAGATCCGCTATGATTTGATTGAATGAAAGTTGAGGGTGAAGCTCTGCTAGCATGCCAATTTTCATCCAAAATTCAGCTTGTGAATTAATAGAACGTGACATAACTGAACTGGCTTTTCTTACTTCTGCATGAAGCTCTTCTGATATTTTTACAATGCCCATTGATATGCGATTTGTATATAAAACGTATATGTATTGTATGTCATCGATATTTGGTGAGTCAAGGTTAGTTTATAATACTCGAAGAATATTCCTGTTGGATTTGTAATAGAAACGTTATCCAAAGCTATCTTGTTGGTGCATAAGCTCTAAGCCGTTTATGTCCACGAACGAGTTAGCTAGCCTAGTTAACAAAGTGTAGTTAACAAAGAAAATCAGTCATAATATGCTTATATAGGTTTGCTATGTATTTTTTAATACGATGATTGTGAATTATTTCTCACATAACATAATTCACAAGAATGAACCGAAAAACAGACCGTTCTGGTCAGTACTGTTCTACCCTCAGCTAAAGCAAAGGGTTTACCTCAAACGTTATTTGATAAAAATGGATAATATCGTCCTGAAAAATGGATTTACTTAATCAATTTTGCGACACAACCGCTCACAGGCCAAGACTTACGTTATTCGCGACTTCAAGCCTATCTAAAACATGTACAGGTATGTTGTGAATAAACTCTGATAGGTCAATTGAAAATGGGCTGGTAACTCCAGAACGACACATAATAAGGTTCATTCCAACAAGCAAAATTTTAGGTGTAGTACCATCCCATCTCAATTTAGCTTCAATTTCAAGATCACTGACGTTAATACCACAGCTTAAAGTTCTTGCTGTCAAAATAGCATTTTCAATTTGATAACCACCAACAATCGCAATTGGTAATTTTTTTTCTGAGAAAATGTTCGGAACTTCCGTGGCCGACACGCTAGTTAAAGTTGGGGGGGTAATCGCATTGCTGGCTGCAACACTAATGCTAGGTAACAATACAGCAGCTGATAATAATAGTGGAATGGTAAATTTCATTTTTTGTCCTTTTATTAAAACTTATTTAAGATTAAATATCTTAGTTCGAAATGAATTAAATCATGTAAAATACAAACCTGCAAAATAGCACCACCTAAGAGGTAGCGCAATGAGACGTAAGTTCAAATCAGATCGGGATTAATGGAATGCATGTAACATAAATAATTTATTAAAAACGCACAAATATTCTAGATTCAGATCTCATTTTATATTTAACTAAGTAGAGTGTGTATTTACGTTTACAAGGAAGTATTGAAATGGCTGAGCTAGCGCCTAAGGATTGGCTTGAATTAAGTAAAGATGATGATACTGGGATTGAAACAATCAGAGCGCATTTTAACGGTCATGCATATGATCCGCATTGGCATGACAGTTATTTAGTCGGCATCACTGAACAGGGAGTTCAACAGTTTAACTGCAGACGTAATACCCACACATCTTTATCTGGTGGTAGCTTTCTACTTGAACCAGGGGAAATACACGACGGCAAAGCACCTGAATATGGTGGCTTTACTTATCGAATGCTCTACATCCCACAAGACTGGATAAAGGACAAATTTTTAACCCTATTCGATAATATACCCAGTAGTTTTGAGCTTAACTTTGATACCACGCTATCGAATAACAAAGCACTGTCAGCCAGTATTTCATCTGCATTTTTATCGTTACACCATCAAGACCCGAAGATAGTGAAAGATGCTTGCTTAGATCAGATGTTAGAAAAGCTAACCATCAATTTAGACTGGAGAAAAAAACAGTCTAAATCACTTGAAGTTGATGTTATTGCGCTTAAAACACAAGATTTCTTACATGCCAATATTTATACCGATATAGGCTTAGAAGCCTTGTCTCGTGCGGTTGATACCGATCGGTTTAGAATAAACCGAGCATTTAAAGCTGCCTTTGGCCTTTCCCCTCATGCTTATTTGATTCAGCTTCGCTTGGTAAAAGCACGCCAATTACTCTCTCAGGGCTATCAGCCTATCGATGTAGCTAGCGAACTATGCTTTGCCGATCAAAGCTATCTAGGACGTTGGTTTCGTCGAGTCTATAAATTAACACCTGCAAATTATCAGCAGCTCTGCACAAATCATCCAGACTATCGCTGACAATACCGAGATACTAATTACATCGTCAATTTAATGGTATCTTGTTATGACTACTTTATATTTAAACTTTTTGTTATTTGCTGTTGTTATCTCTATAACTCCAGGTCCAACAAACCTTATCGCGTTAACCCTTGGTCATCGATACGGCATTAATTCTGCTTTCGCTTTTATCATTAGTGCTGCAAGTGCTGCGTCGTTAATTCTCTTATTAACAGCGCAAGGTATTGCCAATATATTTATTACTTACCCTCTACTACAACAAACAATGGCATGGATAGGCTGCACATGGTTAATCTGGTTATCTTGGAAATTGTATTGGACACCCGCTATAGCAACAGCAGATAAAAGCGATGCCTTTACAAGGCCGAGTTGGATTCAAGGTGCAGGCTTGCAATTCATTAACCCTAAAACATGGTTTATGGCCATGACCGTCAGCAGCTTATTCAATACTGCTGACTCTCATAGCTTCAATCACAACCTAACCTTAGCAATAATATTCTTCTTCGTTGCTTGTAATACGCTTGTTTGCTGGACATTACTCGGACAATTAACAAGAAAAATATTAAGCAGCACAAAGCAAAATGATATCACCAACAAAATACTTGCAGTTTTACTTTTGCTATCTGTGCTGTCGGCTATGTTCACACTGTGAGAAATAAGCGATGCGCTTTTCCTATTTAAAGCGAGATAAATCAAGTGTAATGGGCGTTCCTAACCATTGCACATATTCAGTGTGATCAATTAAATTATCGCCTGTCACTGCATGCAACAATATCGATATTCCTTGCCTATTTTCAATACACCAAGGTACAAATACATCAAAATCGTCTGCAGTGAAAGAGGCTTGAAAACTCCACTGTGGATGCGGTCCTACTGGTTTGGTATTGAAATTACCGACATACAAACCCAATTCTTCATTGATGCTTGTGCGTGTACTCGTGATGATTCATCAAAATAAAAATGTGCATGATAATTGTCATGACCATTAACGGGCATATCCATAAATACCTCATAAAATAGAGCTATAACATTGGCTTATAAAACAAAAGATTCAACAAAACACAGTTCCCTGATTCACCAAATGACATTTATTAACAGTGCTTTACATTCAATCACTGCTTTACATCATTTACCTTTAATTTACTGGTCATCGATGTTTATTTTAGTATAAGATAACAAATACGAGCAATTATCATTTGTGTTACCATTAATATGAAACGAACAGTTGTAGCAACTTTATTTGGTTTATTATTCTCTGCGAATGCTTTATCTGAAAGGATCATAGTCTCTCATCAGCTCGGTAAAACAACATTTTAACTTTTCAACCACGCTCAGTGTCGTAATCAATTTTGTTGGTGGTTTGTATTTCTTATCGCTGCTTGTTAGACAAAAATTCACTAGCCTTGCGCTTTAATAAAGTAAGTAGAATACCTAAACGTGATTTCATTAAAGGTGAAGTCACAGTAATTATTGGCCCGAACGGCGCGGGAAAAATACCGTATTGTCGATGGCAAGTCGCTTATTAAATAAAGACAGTGGTAGTGTCATTATCGACAATCAAGACATATTAGATTGGGATTCTAAAGCACTGGTGCAAAAGCTCGCAGTATTACGCCAGTCTAACAAGTAACGTCAATTAGCCTTTATTGCCATGGTAGTAGCTCAAGATACCGATTATGTATTTTTGGATGAACCATTAAACAATCTCGACATCAAACATTCATTACAGATAATGAAAAATATCAAAATCTTGGCTCATGAATTAGGTAAAGCAGTTGTTATTGTGATCCATGATATCAACTTCTCATCTTGTTATTCAGACAATATAGTGGCACTTAAGCAAGGCAAGGTTGTCGCGAACGGGTCAGTCTCAGGAATCACTAACCAAGAAACATTGTCAGCGATTTACGACACTGATTCTGATATTCACGAAATCAACGGTAAGCGTATTTGCATGTACTACGAGCAATAGCCAAATTATTAAGGATATAAAATGAGTAAGAACCCAAACAGCAGAGTATTAACCGTTATAGACAGCCAGCAATTAACGCCTAACATGCAGCGCATTAGCTTTCAGGCTGATGAGCTGTCTGACTTCCCTTCTGATGCAGCAGGTGGCTACATTAAGCTACTCTTTACCGAACAAGGTAACACTGACATCTCACAACTAACGGCAGATGAACGTCCGAAAATGCGCACTTATACCATCCGTCATTTACGCCAAGCGCTCAATCAATTAGATGTTGATTTTGTTCGTCATGAACACTTAAGCATAATTGATAATAACAGTGATGATAATAGCAAGGGTTGTAACAGTAGTATTGGTGGCTTTGCCGCAGCATGGTCACAGTCTGTAAGTATCGGTGATACGATCTCGATTGCTGGACCAGGGATGATTAAACCCGTCAATATTAATACCGATTGGTACTTCTTAGTCGCAGATATGACAGCTCTCCCCGCCTTGTCAGCACAACTCACTAAGCTACCAACAGCAGCCAGTGGTTATGCGGTTATCGAAATTAACCATCAAGATGACAAGCAAACCTTAGTCAAACCCGAGGGTATCGAGATTATTTGGGTTGTCGCCGACGACGCTAAGACAAACTTACTGACTCAAGTTAAAGCATTAACGTGGCAGCAAGGTGAGGTATCAGTTTGGTGTGCTTGTGAATTTTCGGCTATGCGAGCCTTACGTGTTTACTTTAGGAATGATAAATCCGTCGACAAAGATAACCTGTATATCAGCAGCTATTGGAAATCGGGTTGCACCGAAGATGGTCATAAAATTGCCAAGCGTGATGATAATTTAGCTGAAGACTCTTTAGCTAAAAAACGTGTGCAGTAATAGTCTGGCTTCTCCCTACTAGCTCCGTCTAAATATCACTGAGATTCCCCTTTATCAGTCATTTTCGAGTAAACTAGCCCGGTTTGTATCTTTCTAACACGGGCTAAATTATTTTGCATACTCTATCTCAGCTAAAATCTGGTGAATTAACAGGTATTAAGCGTTTATCATTATCAGAAAACCTAACCGTTTTCCCATTGGAAATCTTATCACTGGCTGATAGTTTAGAGATCCTCGATTTATCAAATAACCAGTTAACGAGCTTGCCAGCAGAGATTGCCCAGTTAACGAAGTTGAAGATCTTGTTTGCATCAAACAATCAATTTATAACGCTACCAGAAATACTTGGCCAGTGCCCTAATTTAGAAATGGTTGGCTTTAAATCAAACCAAATTAACCAAGTACCAGAATCCTCTCTACCAACAAAATTACGTTGGTTAATCTTAACGGATAACCGAATTGAAGTATTACCAGATTCATTAGGTGAACGTCCACGCTTACAAAAATTAGCTCTAGCAGGTAACTGTTTGACTGAATTACCACAGACTATGTCTCAGTGTAATAACCTTGAGCTGGTACGTATTTCAGCTAACCGCCTAACAGCATGCCCAGAGCAGTTGTTTGGCTTGCCGAAACTGGCTTGGTTTGCATTCTCGGGCAACCCATTTAGTCAGTCTGATGTATCGATTGATAACGTGCCACAATTAGCATCATCAAGCTATAAGTTACAAAACGTACTGGGACAAGGCGCATCAGGCGTGATCTCAAAAGCCGTTTGGAATAAGCAACAAACGCAATTCCCTGATGAGATTGCAGTTAAAGTATTCAAAGGTGAAGTCACCAGTGACGGTTATCCTGAAGATGAGTTACAAGCTTGTTTAAAAGTCGGTAACCACCCTAGCCTGGTGCAATCGCTTGCCCAGGTAAAAGAAGACAGTTACTTAGCCCTGATCATGAACTTGATCCCTTCGCACTATGCAAACTTAGGTCTACCACCATGCTTTAACAGCTGTACACGTGACACCTTCCCAACAGACTTTAACTTGTCGATTGTGCAAATTGGTAAGATAGTCACACAGATGGAAGACGTGTTTGTTCATTTACACGATAACCAAGTTTGCCACGGCGATCTGTACGCACACAATACGCTGTTTGATGTGGATGCTAATATCATCTTTGGTGATTTTGGTGCTGCGACTATGTATCACATGCTAACTGACATACAGCAAGCACAAGTCAAACAAATTGAACTCCGGGCATTACTGCATTTTATTGATGATTTATTACGTGTTTGTGTTGAAGAAGATAAAGAAAGTGAAGCGTTTAAGCGTCTTAAACAACGTTTTGGATAAAAACTAAAAGAGCGCTATTTTCGTCTGATACAATTGTTCAATATAAAAGTGCAGCCAGATGGCTGCACAAAATAATCGATAGTCTGGTTTGTTAAGTCATTATCAGAGATAACACCACTAGTGGCTCATCACTGCACTATTTTGTAGCTCTGGTTTATCATAAATGGCGAACTTACTGATCAGTGTTTCACTACTATCATTCATCCCTATTATGTCTACAACCGCACCCAACTTCCTAAATTTAAATATCACCTTATCTAATGCTGCAACTGAGGTAATATCCCAAAAGTGTGCATCAGATAGATCTAAGGTAATCCTATTGGCCACCTTTTCGAATTCAAATAACCCGATAAAGTGATCAGCTGAAGCAAAGAATATTTGACCATGTACCTTATGAGTGACATGCTCGCCATCTATAACCACTTCATCTCTGACAGCCAATATATGGCGACTTTTATTCGCATAAAATAACGATGCTAAGACAACTCCGGCTAATACACCGAGTGCCAAGTTATGAGTAATCACAACCACCACCATAGTTGACAGCATAACCATATTACTCGATAAAGGATGATGCTTTAGATCTGTAATCGACTTCCAGGAGAAGGTACTGATAGCCACCATAATCATAACCGCAACCAGCGCCGACATTGGAATTAACTTCACCCATTCACCTAAGAAAACGACCATAATTAGTAAAAATATCCCAGCGGCCAAACTAGATAACCGACCTAACCCACCCGATTTTATATTAATAATAGATTGACCAATCATTGCGCAACCAGCCATTCCTCCCATTAAAGACGCACCAATATTAGCAATACCTTGGCCTTTACACTCTCTACTTTTGTCACTTAATGTATCCGTTAAGTCATCGACAATACTCGCAGTCATCATAGACTCAAGTAGTCCGACTGCCGCCAATCCTAAAGAGTAAGGTAAGATTATCCACAAAGTATCAAATGTGATTGGCACATCTGGCCACAGAAATATTGGTAATGAATCCGGTAAACTCCCCAAATCACCAACAGTACGGATATCAATACCAGTATACATAACAATAGCAGTCAACAAGACGATACACACAAGTGGAGATGGGATCAGAGTACCAATTTTAGGTATTCTCGGAAATAGATAAAGCACAGCTAACCCAAGTCCCGTCATAGCATAAACATGCCAACTTACATTGGTCAATTCGGGTAGTTGTGCCACAAAAATAAGTATCGCCAGCGCATTGACGAAACCAGTGATCACAGAACGAGAAACGAACCGCATCAAGTCCGCTAGTCTAAGATAGCCTATCGCAATCTGAATTATTCCGGTGAGAAGTGACGCAGCCAATAGATATTCCAAGCCATAATCTTTGACTAAGGTAACCATTAATAAGGCCATTGCACCAGTTGCTCCGGATATCATGCCTGCTCTTGCGCCAGTAAAAGCAACGATAACGCAAATACTGAATGAGGCGTACAAGCCAACCTTAGGGTCAACTCCGGCAATGATAGAAAAAGCGATAGCTTCGGGAATAAGTGCAAGTGCAACGACAACGCCAGACAGCAAGTCGCCGCGGATGTTGGACATCCAATCGGTTTTGAATTTTTTAAACATTAAATCTCTACTTTTCATCAGGTAGCCGAAATCGATTCAGAGACCTGAAAATTAAGTTATAAATTTAGGGCGCAGGAAGTCACTGAAAAACAGTAAGACAGGCGCGAGTGAAGTATGATACTTGGTAGCTATAAAGCTAGGAGAGGGAAGTTCTGGGGCTAAGGCGGCGTAATTATCACGTTATTTAACAACTCCTTTCATCTACATTAAAGTGGATTATATTCTAGAGTCAGTATTCTACGCTTTTTACACTTAATTTCACGGTTTTTATAATATTTTATTTATTACGCTGTATATTTTTATTAAAGCTTAAACTTATCATTTTTATAGCGTGCCATTGCAGCAACGTCTTTATCTACAATCGTTTGGCCGATTGGTGCAAGCGAAATAACAGCTAATTTCAAATGTTGCAGTGCAAATGGAATACCGATGATAGTCACGAAACAGGCTATAGCAGATATCACATGGCCGATTGCCAGCCAAACACCTGCGAATATAAACCACAACGCATTACCGATGAAACCAAAACTGCTGGTACCGATATCCTCTGCGCAAGTTAATTCATCTCTATAGATGGCTTCTTTACCAAATGGAAAGAATGAGAAACCCGCGATAACAAAGCAAGATCGCCCCCAAGGGATGCCAACAATACTCATAAACGCTAATAGACCGAATAGAACCCATACAAGCCCCATGACAGCTCCACCAAACAGAAACCAGATTATGTTGCCAATTGTTCTCATACTATCGCCCTATATTCTCTAAAACTAAATTAATCACAGTACATCAGGCATTCGACTACAAAAAAACACTTTAATTCAAGATTTATGATCTGACCTATGTAATTTTAGCTTTCATTATGTATTGCGGGCCCGCACTACCACCAAGGTATAGCTCTCCAGTGTCTTCTAAACCCGCTTTTTGATAGCAACTTACCGCAGCTAAATTCTGATATTTAGTTAAAATAACTATGAATTAGATTTAACCTGCACCTTTATTACTGATTTTTCACGCGTCAGCCACCAGCAAATTAACGACGCGATAGTCACCATGATCACGCCCTCCCAAAATTTAGTCGTCAAGTCGATATTTAATATCATTGCAGAAAAGAAGGTCGATAAGATTGGCGTGAAATAAGATAGCGTGACTAAAAAAACCATGTTGCCGCCGATAATGCCGATATTCCACAGCGCATAACCACTGCCCATCACGATGCCCGCGAGTAACAAGTCAAACGTCGCTTCCGTCGTAAATACCATAGTAGGTTCATTGCTTATCAAGTATTTAATCCAAAGCGCAATCGCAGTACCAATAAAGAACCAAGTAATACCATTCATACCATTGGCTAGTTTCTTCGTTATGTTGCAATACAGCGCCCAAATGAATGCACCAAAGAACGCCATTGAATAACTGGCGGGGTTGGTCGCAATATTACTGGTTAATTGGCTAATCGAAATACCTTCATCACCACCCACTGTCCATGCGACACCGAAAAATGACAGGGCAATCGCGGGGTAAAGTAGCTTGTTAACAGGTTTGCCACTGATAAATACCGCAAGCAAGACTGTTAACGAAGGCCACAAGTAGTTAATTACGCCCATTTCTACCGCTTGGGTGCGGTTATTTGCCATTCCTAATGCCAAAGATAAGCAGATTTCATAACTGACAAACAGTCCACCGCCAATGAGTAAATAGCGAGGAGGAAAGCTTTTAAGCTTAGGAGCGCCTAAAACAATCAGCAAAAATACAGAGCTGACAGTGTAAATCATCGCAGCACCGCCAATGGGACCTAACTGCTCGGCAACATTACGGATAAGCCCAACGATAGTGCTCCAAAGTAAAATAGCGAGACAACCTGCAAGGGTGAATTTATGGGAATTAATCAAGTGAACACCTTTAAAATATTTCAGTCGTGGATAGTACAGTCAAACAATGACGAGCATGCACTTATTATTTGAATCTAAGCTACTTTTCTTGGTACAGGGGTAATAAAATACTGGGTGGAATTTAAGCTTGGTTTGAATAGCAGAGATATTCCTCGCATCACGAAAGATACGAGGAATATAATTGATTATTAGCTACGGCTAGTAACTTCTAATAAATGATAACCAAATTGTGTTTTCACTGGACCTTGAACTGTATTTACAGGCGCTGAAAATACAACTTTATCGAACTCAGGAACCATCATACCTGGGCCAAACTGACCTAAATCACCGCCTTTAGCGCTTGAAGGACAGTTTGAATTTTGCTTTGCAACATCAGCAAAATCAGCACCAGCTTCAATTTGTGTCTTTAGTTCATTACACTTTGCTTCGTCATCTACTAAAATGTGTCGTGCAGTTGCTAGAGCCATGTTTTTTTCCTTTGTTTTACGAGGTGGTATAAATTAAAATCAGTGTAAGACAAAAAAATAAAAAAGGCGAGAAATGGTTAATACCATCCTCTACTCTTTAACTAAATCACGGTCATAACTTAACCTTTTCGCGGCGTCTAAAGTAAGCATTTGCATGAAGGCTTTCGTCTCATAATCATTACCGACAGGAGCACCTCCAGCTCCTCCACCGCTACCAAACACATTCGTCGGTACTTGCCGTTTCGCATAAGCTTGCGCCCACAACTGTTGGATCTTTATTTCTGCATCTAACTTTTGCGCCAACGCATTATCAGCCTGTAAAATCACTTCTTTTTGATACGCCTCTGCGTCAGCCAGTGTGCGCTGAGTTTTAGCTTCGATAATAGCTTTTTCGAAATTAATTTGTGCTGTTTCACGGTGAATTTCCGCTTCTGCTTTTAACTTCTCAGCACTCGTAATAGCCAGTTGTTTATCCGTTTCAGCTTCTGTGGTTTTTTGGATTTGATCCACTTTTGATTGCGCTTGTCGTTCAGCAACTTCACGCTCACCACGTGCGATGACCAGTAAACGCTGCTCTTCTTCTTGCACACGTTGTTCGCGTGCAATCGCTCTATCAGCCGATGCTTTTTGTTTCAATTGCATACGCTCGATAAATTTCTGATTTGGATTCATGTCAGTAATTAATGCGGATACTACCGTGATACCAAAGTCGGTAAATCGTTGGGTTTTACGCTGCGGTAAACCATCAGTATCAAGTACTTTACGAACCACAAATATCGTTTTTGTATCTTCACCATATTCTTCCTGCTCACTACCTAATGCAGCATTAGCAGACGCAGAAGCTGTCTTCATAGATCGAACAACTACTTCTTCACGTTTTACTAAATAAATACCATTATTCATTTGATGTTCAAATTCAGAATTAAACTCAGTACGTCCACCAGCATAGTATTCTTCGGCAGTCATTAATGAGGCATTAGCTTGTAATGTTTCCTTAAAAGCAGGTAGTAAGGCAGTTCGTAGCAAGTTTTCAGGAGAACAATACTCATGGGCTAACTTGAGGAACCCTTCTTCATCAGAAGGTATAGAAAATCGTACAGTTGCTTCCGCTTTCGCATCCACTTGATCTAAAAACATGATACTCATTGGCGGTAAACTTGCAGACGCTGAATCTTGGTCTTTTTCAGCCGTAATGGCATGTTTAATTGCCCCCGAAGCCGCCTGAACTGTCATCGCACGTTTCCAAGCATTATAGCGGCCAAATGGATAAAATTTATAACCAATTTCAGTCACTACAGCTTCGTTACCCGTTACCGTTCGTACATGATAGATGTATCCCGGTTCGGCATAAAAAAATGATTGTGAAACTACATATAGCATGATCGATAAAATCACCCCACCTAACGTACCTTTAGCTATTTTTGATTTTATATCTGCATCCATTGCGAAGTACCCTTTGCCCGTTTATTTGAGTAAAAATTCTAAACGAAACTATCAGCACAGCGTAGAAATCACAATTAAATAGCGAAAAACCATACTTTTTTGAGCTGATTAAGGCCTTACTAGAAGGTATATGACGATGATGTAATTTAGCAAAGGGAATTACGGATACTCTTTTCGAAATACTGAATTGGCATTCCTTGATGCAGTCCTTGCTCACGAGATTCGAAGCCGAGTTTGAAAAGTATATGCTGAGATGCCGCATTCTCAGGTTCCGTTAACGCTAAGATTCTCTGGTAGCCAAGCTGTCTTGCGAGCTCTAGCACTGCTTGACTGGCTTCAAACGCGTAGCCTTTACCTCTAGCAGACAGTTTTAAGCGATAACCTAATTCGACAGCTGCATTATTGTGATAATCGAATGACTCAATACCGCAGTATCCAATTAAATCATTGGAAGATTGTTCGATCACCGCAAGCTTACCAATGCCGTGATTTTTAAAGGCGTTTAAGAGTAATTCAAAACGGGATTCAGCTTGCGATTGACTCATTGCACCTGTCGGAGAGTACGCCATGAAATCAGCATTGCTTAATAGCGTAACGACAGTATCTTTATCACCTTCTACAAACTTTCGTAATATGAGTCGTTCTGTGAGTAGCATCTATATCATCCCTGTGTTTGACGTCGAATTAACTGTCTTCACAAAACCGAAACAGGTATCCATTAGGGTCTTGCACAATGAATTGTTTTTGAGTGACTAGCTGGTCATTACATCCATAGGTTTTCGTTTCCAGTTCCATATAGATAGAGCTTGGTGATAATGACTGAATACGGACATAGATATTATCAATATCGTTTGTATCCCACTGAAAATTAACACCACGGCCAAATGGTACATTCATATCACCCGTTAGCCATTTTCTTCCTTCGCTATTTAACCCTTCTAACATCAAATCAACGCCATCTAACGTTAGAAATAGAAACTGTTCTTCTGGACGTTGATACTTAATACTGAAGCCAAGAATATCGACATAAAAGTGCTTACTTACATCAATATCAACACAGTAAAGCTCTGGTACAACTCTTAAACTCATCAATAGACTCCGATTATTGAAACAAGAACTTCCGCTAAGCAACTTCACGCCATTGATAAAACTTTGTTTGAGCTAATTCCAACATAGGTAAGTCCTCTTTGGTATCTCCATATGCGAACACTGAATCAAACTTTAATAGATCAATACGATGGTTGATTAAAGTAACTTTGTTATCACCACCACAATCACCGTGTACGTAATTACCGGTAAGTGCTGCACCTTTTGATTCCAATTCACTACATATCAATTCTATATTGTGTTGTAGACACCAGAAATAAAGGTATGGATTTAACGACGCAGAGACAACTACAATTTTATCACCTCGGGCTTTGTGCCAGTTAATCTGCTCTATTGCAGTTTGCCTTAATATCGAAGGTAAATACTCCAAAGCAAACTTTTTTCCCAGCTCGAACACCCGTTTTTCACTGCGATTCCAAAATGCGAATTTAGCTAAGATTGGTCTAATTTTAGCGGCCGGAAATAAGCCTGTTTTGTGTAATAAAATAACGGGTGATAGTAGTATCATACCCGCAAATAAACGGCTTTTAGGTGTAGCAAAGAAGATGAATTTGGTAAACGCGTCTTCGTTGGTAATAGTGCCATCAAAATCAAAGAAAGCGATATTCATACTAAATACCTTTTTAAGGCAGCTATTATCGGCGGTATTGTCGGTGCGTAAACACGAGGTATTGCTTCAATATCGAACCAAGTCACTTCTCGGCATAAATGCGGTTCGGCGTTAATGATTTCACCTTGCCAATCATCACACACATAAACGTAATGCTGACAATCGACATTAGGATCAGATAACTGAATTAAAAAGTTGAGATTGATAGGATCAACCCCCACTTCTTCTAATGATTCGCGAATGGCACTTACTTGCGGGGCTTCGCCAAGTTCAATTCGACCGCCAGGAAGACTCCACTGCTGATCAAGAAATTCAGTGTTTTGACGAAAGCTAAGCAGTACTTGATAACCTTTGATGAAAACAATTTGGACTACATCCTGATACATAACTTATCCTTAAATCGTAAGCTTTTGTGTAAAGCTTACGGCTTGCAATGAAAATTTAGTTTATTACCATCTAAATCTCTAAAGTAAGCGCAATAGAAGCCACCAGAACGCACACCAGGGTCACCTTCATTTTGCCCGCCTAAGGCTAATGCTTTTTTATGCAGCTTATCGACCTCTTCAGTCGAAGAAACACTTAAAGCAACCATGGTGCTATTGCCATAACTCGCATCTTCACCATCAAAGGGGTTACCGATTGCGAGCATAGGTTTGTCTTCACCAAAACTCCACGCTAAGAATTTTTTTGAATCAGCTACTTTTTTAGCACCCATCATGTCCATTAAAGCGCTGTAAAAATAACGCGAAACGTCGATGTTTTGTGACCCTAACATTACATATCCAATCATTCATATTCTCCTATGCGGAATTAAATTAACCTTATTTTGCAGTAAACAGTGTTGGAGGCAATAGCTGTTGTGACCGATTCTATTTAATACTTATTAAACTTGTTATTTAGCGACCAAATATGTCAATATTTCCACTATTTGGTTTGGTGTCGTAGCCCAAGATTGCGCCGAACCATCAACTTCTTTCAAAGCGTGGATCAAGCTTTCATCATGTAGGGTAATATAAGGTTTACCTAAAGCAGCGCAGTAACCAGCATCAAAGGCTGCATTCCATTGTTTATATTTATCACCAAAGCGTATGACCGCAAGATCACAATTTTTGATCGCGGTTTGAATACGGATCGCATTCACTTTTGATGATTTATGATCTCGCCAAAATGACGTACTTTCTTCACCTAGACAATCGCCAGCTGAATCACTTGCTTCATGATTCGTTATTGCTGACGTAAATTGAATATCGAGGCCTTTCTGTTCGCAGCCACTGATAATTTGTTCGCGCCAATCACTGTGGATTTCACCTGACAAATAAACAACGTATTTCATTAATTTTACCTATTGAATTGAAAATATAGTAACAATACCCTAACAATTTAAAGCAATAAGGTAAACGGCCGCGGTAACAGAAGCGACACCTCTCAGTGCCGCCTTTCATTAATTATCTATTTACCTAAAGCCCACCTGCTGTATCTGCCCCAAGCCTGTCTTTACATTAATCCCCCCAAAATGACGGATTGTACCGTCCTGATTACTGATACGACCATCGCGGTTACGGTCGTACAAGTGGTACGGAATGTGGAGACTGGCGAGGCCTTTAGCGTCAGTAAAGGTCATCGGTTCACCAGGGTCGAGCAGTTGGTTATTGTTGGCGTCAAAGTATAGGATCGCACCAGCGAGCGATACACCACTACTAGATTTTGCTCCGCCAGCCCAATGCGCACCGTCTTTATCAAATTCAAACAATGGAAAGTAGCCAATAAGTTCTTCCCAAATTTTGACTTTAAAGGTTTCGACATAAGCTTCAAAGTCAACGTAGAAAGTGAAACCGATATCGAATGTGCTCATCGGGTCGTTGATCATTTGCATCACGAAGTCATAGGCTCTAATTTTACCGTCGTAAACACCTCCGGCTGTAAAATCACCGTTTTGGATTGGATCGCACAAGTCAGGAGTGCTTGGTTCGCATAAGTCAACCACATCAATACCGCCACCGACGCCTGGACCACCTTGGAAGAACGCACCGAACACACCAAGATCTATACCTGCACCAATATCCACTTCGGCGTTACCTGCCAGTTCATGCTTATCCCACACTGTAATGCCCGGCAATTGGCGTTCAGAACCTTTCCAGAACACTTTATTTGCACTGGTATCACCACCAGCGTAGTAACTCTGATCGTTCCAATCGCGTAGGAATACGCTATTAAGTAAGCGAATTGAACGCTCGCCAGCAGACAGTTCACCTTGGCAATCCCACACAGGCCCTGGTGCATCACTACCACAAACAGCAGAAAGAAGTCCGGCCGTGTCGATGCCGATCATCGTATCTGAGATGATCTGCAATTGACCTGATATTTTGCCTTTAAAAATTGGCGCAGGTGGCGGACGCCAACCTTTTTCAACCTCAAAATCAAAATTAAAATCAGGAGTATCGATGAGCATTAAATCCGCGGGATCACCAAATACAAACTTCAATATATCCAGAGGATTAGATAATATAGGGAAACTTACCACGCCACGCTGTTGTAAATCGGCATAACGAGACTTGACCTTACCCATGCTGGTGTTTTTCTGTGTACTTGGTTTACCCGGTCGCGGCTTCACGGGGTTCATAGGTTTAACTGTGGATGAAGTTAGTGTGCCACCTAAGGTTTTAATATATTGGTAGTTTTTATCAATACCCAAGACTATATGCCCTAGCTGATTTACATAAGGCACCAACGATAAGTCTATATTGGTGAAATCCGACGAAGTTTGATAAGGCACTATACGAATAGATTCCGGCGATAGTTGATAACCATCCAGTGAAATAATCCGCTCATCCAGTGCTTGCGCCCCAGAAAGTTCATCACCGAGTTCCCCAGCAATTTTTATCATCTGTGCCATGCCGGAAATAAATTCCAGAAATCGACTAACGCTTTTCAACTGTTTCTGAAAACGCTCAGCCTTCGGACCACTGCTACGCATAAATGGCGTTGGTACTTCTAAAATAGTAATTTTACCATCATAGTTAGCATCAAATACATCGGTTAAGTTTAGCGACTGAAAAATTTTCATGTCCGCGGTGAGTGCATTAGCAATCGGCTGAACAGGATCTAAAAAGCTACTCATTGCTCCCAGCGGCTCAACCAGTTTATCGGAAATAAATTCGCCAATATCTAGTTCCAAATTAAAGGCACCAAACATAAATTCACCGCCGTGGCTGGATACATCCGAGAAGCTACCTTCAAACTGGTAGTTCGCCACAAGTCCAATATTAGTTGATACTGACGGTCCGGGAATACTGAAGCCTTGGTACTGCTCATCATCATCGGTTTCTTTATATAAATTAGTATCAATGCCTGCGTTAATTTTCGCATACAGCGCTGCATTGCCACCGAGCGAATAAGATACTAGATCTTTTGGATTGGTAAAGTCTGTCAGGTAAACCAATCCCTCAACCCCATCCGTTTGATGAGCTGTACGCGGATCACGAAGCGCTACACTCAGGTAAATATTTGCTTCAGCCATAGGCTGAATAGCCAGCGACGAAGCTTGTAATATTTCCCCAAAACCAAATTCGTGGTAGTTGATACGCCCACCAGCCCAACCTTTAGCCTCAAGCGCATCATCATCCGGATACGATACGGTGTCGGGTGCTAACCCATCAAATGGCACATCATTAAAAATGGCTTGAATGCCGTTATCGATACCCAGTTCAAAGCTCAGTTTACGAAAAGCTGTATCACTAGTAACAGAGATAAAGAAGTCATCAACTAACTGAGTTTGTCCGTACATAACACCATCAGTATCAGATACTTTTATTAGCTCCCACACCTGCTTTAAGGTTTTACGGTTAACTAAGTTAGCAGTATCTTGCCAACCAGTTAAACCCACTAACTCTACATCAATTGCGCTTTCTAAAGATGATACTCCGCTTTCAGTTAACTCCGTCTCGTCTTCTGGTACATATATCACATTCGGGTTATTCACTGTACAGCCAGCCTTGCCAGCAGCGACATCCGTGTAGCTGCCACAGTTGTCAACTTGGTAACCCTTTATTAGAATCTTACTTTGTGCTTGAGTTTCATCATCCCAATACAAGGCGCGGCCCTCTTCATCAACTTCGAGCAAGTCTTTACAAAAGGCTTTTAAGCTGGCGTCAGTGGGGTTGATTGGAAGTTTTTCATAGTCACCACACTTTAGATCCCAGCTCTCTAGTTCAAGTTCAGGCTTACGGTAATAGCTGTAGCTACCGTCTTTGGCAATGGCCAGCACCCCGTATTGACCCACGACATAAGCAGGGGCATCGCCCGTGTTACTTTCTTCTACATTAACAATAGTGCTTTTAGCATTCATCTTACCGGTTAAGCGACCAAATACTTCATCAGGCGCGATAATACTGCTCGCATCCACATTGGTTGGAATACGTCGCGCCTGATTGATGGACCCGCCAAGTAAGAAGAATTGCATGTCACCACGAAATTCTATGGAAGCAGCCAGTTCACCAGTCAATTTTGATATTGCAGAGGCCTTTTCACTATCATCACCCGGCTGGTTACTCGCGAACATCAGCATGTGTCGCGTGATGCTGTAACTTAGCTTCTCAGCAGAGGCACTATCGCCTTGCTTGTATACCTTAATCACAGGTACGTCTATCACGTTAGAATTGGGGGGGAAATTCTGCGATTTAGCCGGCAGAGATGCAAATTTCCACGTCCATTTAACTGTTTTATTAGTACCGGAACCTTGAACCCTACCTTTAATCTTCAACTTACCGTGAGCAACTGCCACAGTTTCCGTGTAAGTTTTTTTAGTTTTAAATGCATTCCTATCGGATGGGAAATATAACTCCGACTGACTGCCTCCTTGCTGCCATGAAGCTCTCACCACTAATTGAGAGTTGCTTGTATCACATTTCCAAATTTCACTGCTTGTAGCGCTATTACATCCAGTAGTCACCGACTTGGTTTTGTCAGAATAGGTACTATTCACTGGCACGATAATTTCATCTGCGGTCAAATTATCATCTGGAGTAGCATTGGTGATTTTAGATTTCGCTACATAGCTATCCGGATGAAAGTAACCTAACGGATCACTTGAACCCTCTCGCTGTACACCAACACTAAAGCCTAATTTCATGGTTTGCGACGAGTGGGCAGTCATGGATTTATCGTTAGGGCCATAGTTTTGCGAGTAGATATCAAATACGCGAATATGCTCATTGGCATAAGTTAATTTAGTATTCGTACTACTCAAATACTCCAACACCCCGCGTATATACTCTTTTTTCAAGGAGTCCGATTGACGATTAGAAGCGAGTACATTACCAGGATCGATAGTAACACCTAGCTGGATCTGAGTAACTTTATTCGGTCCAATCGAGTCAGGCTGACGCAAAGTGATGGCAATCACATCGCCATAAACACTTTCGCTCGTAGCGTTTACTACATAGCCAACCAAGGTGCCGAAATCTTTCACTCCATCACGAGAACTTAAATCCCAATTCATACTTTGGCTTTCTTCCAGCCATTTCCATCGTAACTCAGGGCAAATATTCCAGACTTCTGAACAGTAATGCTCTTTCAGTCCTTCGTTAATATATTTAATATTATCTGGTGCCATTGCCGGAATTTGCTTATCCAATAAATTACCATTACTGTTGACAAACAATACTCCGGAATTTCCCACACTGGTACTTTCCCAAGTTTTCAGTTCATAAATATTCACAGGCTCTATTTGCGGCGCGCCGAGTAATGCATCAAGCATTGCTTGTTCTGTCACCACAAACACATTTGGGGTCATCTTGTTATTGCCGTCATCACCACTTTGAACAGAGCGGAAATTTATGCCAAACACTAAGTCTGCGGTGAACTTAGCCGTACCCGCTGCCGAACCGGAGAAGTGCCCCATACTCGGCATCCCTAAATCGGTTTTAAGTTCATTGCTGGCAATACTAGTACCCAAAGTATATGACAATCGCATGATCAATTTTTCACTATCTAACTTAAGAACCTGCAGCGGCACATTGTACTGAGCGAACGAAGCTTGCAGCACAGCATTGATCAAGTTGGCTAACTCTTCAGTAGTTAGATGCGGCTGGGCTGTCATTCTCATGATTAGCAGCGACAGCATACGATCGATAAAACTTGGAGCTTTGGATTCTGCGCTATTGCCCGTTGTGTCAGAAGTAGGTCCTCCGCCCATACGGCCAAACACAGGTACGCTAATATCATAAAAGCGCTGCTGTATAAAACTCAATGCTTCCGCAAGTCCCTGTGCTAATACTTGCGGTGGCAAACTTTGCTCACGTAAACGTATCGTATGTGGCAAACGTCCAACTCGCACCACACCCAACATGTCCTCTGCTGACAATAATGAGCCGCTAAACTTTTCAGTGTTGCTATCATCTTGTGCCAGTAACTCATCATTCATGGTGACGATCAGTTTTTCTGCGTTTTGATCCACTTGCAAAGTACTAACAAAAGACATCGCAACCCGAGCATGGTTGCTAAGTTGAACGACAAACTCATCGTTAACTTGGCGCATATCCGTGGATTCAAGATCATTATTCAGCAATGCTAAATCGACTTGATACCAAAATCTGCCATCAGTATTTAAGGTTAGTTGACCATAATCACCCCGTAACACCTCGCCTGTTTGCACTAGATTATCAGCGCCATTGATGCTGTTGACATCAAAGAGCTGATTAGTATGGATCAGCTGGTTACCGGCCCATAAATCGGCACCATCACTATCGCGTAAATTAACCCGAGTGACTACAGGCTCCAGAACAGGACGGCCTACTTTAATAATCTTGTACTGCACACTACTATCCGCTACCGAACCACCTATGGTGTTTGGCGTCACGTCGCCGCTAATGAAGCGTTGCGATCCAGCCCCTACACATACGGTTTGGTCGGCGGCTCCTTCACAGGCGACTGGCGGGTTACCATTGATCAGGGCTTGATAATAAGTTTTGTCAGTGCCATTGTCATCCTGCTGGTATTTATTGACTTCGATATTGAAGGCGACAAATTCCTGCTGCAATTCACCGTCAGCCACACCTACCACGCCGCTAGTCATTTCAAACACAAAGGAATCTGTCACGCGCCACTCTTCGGTATCCTCTAAAGCATCTTCAATCGCGGCGGTATCAAACATATAGGTATATCTGCCGTGGCTACCATCGAAATTGAAGACTAAGTTACCGAATTTCCCAGCAGGGAAGCTGATGCCGGCTTGATCTATCACCTCGGTAAATTCAATCCGCTCTAAAGCTTTGATTTGCACCGCCACTTGCTGGCTAATTTCGCTGCCTTGCAATGGTTCCATGGTGTAATCAAACACATCATAAATTTCACCGCTGGCTGATTGGCTTATCGCTTTCAACATGTCTTGACTGTGATCCGCACTGCCATAGTCACCGTTGCTAAGCACATATACAAAGTCGCCCGCAAAAATACCATCCGTACCTTTAAGTGGTGTCAGTGTACCGAAGCCTGACTCCTGGTCTGTCATCATCACGTCACTAATTTCCACCACTTTGGCTTCACCGTCATTATCATTATCCGGCGACGTCATATTCAGCGCCCCTTTCATATTGTTGTAAAACGGCTCACACAAACTTGGGTTCGTTGGATCATCCGCACAAACCAAACTACTATCTAACAAAGTAAAATAAAGGTCACTGAAGCGTGGCGATTTACTATCGTAATTTTCCCTTTGATTATTGTACAGCTGCACATCAATCGTCTGCCATTGGTTCCAGTTGGTGTTATCAAATATCACACTGGATACATTGAAAAAAGAACCATCAAAAGCATTTTCATGTCGCACGCTGGTATTATAGAAATCTAAACTTACTTGTGTTTGTGGCTGGGACATCAAACCCACCTTAAAGCCATTGAAGTTACCTTCGTCCACGGTCAACCCCTGCATTGGAAATACGTATTTCAGGCCAACTTCTTCGTTGTCCATAATGCGCACCCCTGCAGTTTTATATTGTGGATTGCGTTCATCTAACAGATATTGATCGCCGTCGTAATCACCGTTGCCTACTGGCGGTTCAATAATAAGTACCACTTTTTCATAGCGGGCCGCTAAGCTTTCTTCCGGTGTGAAGTCATCGATTGGGAAGATCGGCAAACTGACACGAGTTTTGTTTTGTGGAATAAACAAGGTGCCTTGCTTGATCACATCGTAAGCTTGAAAATCGGGTCCTGGATCGTTTAAGCCTCCTCCCGATGGTGGTACTGTTTCCGCGGTTGCGCCAAATTCAGCCCCCTCTTCAACGCCAATAACACGATAATGCACGCCTAATCCACCGGGAATACCCACAGGATCTAATACCGATAAAGTGAAATAGCCAGGATGGCTGTTTTCACTGGCGTTAAGATCTACCCCTGCGCGTACAACAGGTTTGTCGTTGTCTTCGATGCTTACTGTGATAGGGTCTTGTAAGCGAGCAAGGAAGGCCGCTGCTAATGGCTGCTGTGCAACACCAGTCAAGTTAGCTGTTAAATCCAAATTAGATTCAAAATTATTTCCCACTTGCGTGAAGCTGATTGACGCAGGCATATCCTCACAATTTTGGTCAACTAGAACGCAAACTGGCGCATCCACATAACCCAGAACTTCATAACTCAGTGTCGGTTCACCTTTATACATGGACTCGCTTACGCGTACCGTAATATCAAGGCTACGGTTGTTGTAACTCGCATCATCATCTGTAAAGTAGAAACGTTGCTCTACATATAAACCTTCATGAAGGTCTGGTCGTAAAGCGTAGCTTAGCGTACCGTCGAAATTCCAGCGTAGTTGTCCTATGTCACCAGACAAGGCTTGCTCAGGATTTGCCAGCAGCACATTAATATTTGATACACTGGTGTACTCCACTTTCTGGTCATCAATGGCACTTACAGTAAAGGTTTGTCCTAGTTGCCAATTATCTGGCGTAAAGTACAAGGACAAGCTGTCTCCAGCTAAATTACCAGCGTATTCGAAGAAATTACCGTAACTTTCGCCCATAGCTTGCTTCACAACAGTAAGAGAACGGACCGAAGCATAATCATTGCTATTGTGATCTTTGCTCTGAATCTGAATCGAATCTAATTTATCAGCATTTACTACAAGCTTTTGCCATTGTTGGAAATTCTCTTTGGTGAAACTCACCGTCGCACTAGAGTCCTCCACAACGCTAACATCCACGCGGTCCTCAGGAGTGACAGATAAACGCACATTGAGGATAACCTTGCCACCTCCATCAGTGAATACAGCGGCATCATCATTATCCGCTAGCTGTGCGCCACCTTTGGTAAGCGCCATACGCCAATCTTGTAACACTAGACGTGGTGTAGACTTACCTACAACAGTTAAATTACGGTCTTCACCATAGATAGAGTCACCACCTTCGCCAGTGAATATAGCCGATATACTCACTTTCGAATTATAGTCAAGAGATTCATCATCGATGCGTTGCCACTGCAGCCAGTCATGTGCTGTAAAGATAAACTTATGTTCTATACTGGTACCAGTGATAGTAAATGTGATGCTGTCATCGCCGCTAATCTTCGAGCTAGGGCGAACACCAAAACTCACAACAGGGGCCTGCACGTCTAGAACCAGATTATTTGTATGCAAGAGTTCTTGCTCTGCGCTAGCACTAGTGCCGATGATTTCTCCCGTTAACAGATTAATCACTTCGATGGCAGGTGATTTATTGCTAACATCCGCAGCGGATAAACGCGCGCTGATAGTCTCGGTACTAAGCTTGCCATAACTATTGTCGACCATAAATGACAGCTGCTCTAGTGGTTTATTTCGCTCAGCATATCGCATTTGTTGGAACTGATATTCACCAGACTCATGCCAACACCAATTACCGTAATCGCCTTTAGTTACAATACCAGCAGCATTACTTGGTAATGTACAGCCTAAGATGCTAGCTTCACGGTGAATGCTTCTGCTATCAATGCGGCGAATTTGCTGGCTATCATCATTAGTTGTTAGCGCGCGCACAAGCTTACGCTGTGGGAAAAGAGTAAGCTCCTTGTCTGTCGGTTGCAATGTCAACATAACGGGAGCCGTAGGTTGGGCAGCTAAACTCACTGTTAATGCATTCACTTGCCCTTCACTCGATACAACAGCGCCCATCGCATCAACATTCGGTAAACTAGTAAATTCTAAACTAACCACCGCTTTATCATCATTGTCACTGCTCACTGCCGAGAGCACTGCGGCTTGCTTGTCATAAGCAATATCACTGCTACTTGCTACGACCGCTATAACAAACTCAGCACTGGGATCATCAACTTGATCATCAATACCTTTAATCCAGAATACTTTAGGTATTTTCCAGTCATTTTTATTCGCAGTGAATTGCACAAAAATAGTATCGGTAAAACCGCTGTCCTCGGGCACAGCTTCCAAGCTGCTCCCCAACGCCAGTAATCCCCCATTAACCGGATTACTGCTCGCTACACGAAGAGATACTTCACGTGTTGGCTGACTCTGTAATTTGACTTGGTAAGCAGTCGCATCGCCAGTTTCTGACACTTTCACTACAGTAAGAACTTCTGCACCAGTAGCATCGAGTAATACTAGCCCTGGCTGATCATTATCTTCAATTTTAATAATCGCACGGTCTTCTCCTGCAGCGTAGTGATACTGCGCTTGCTCAGGCTTACCCTCAACCAGCTGCACTACAATACTTTCAGTATTTTCCACATAGGCATCATCAATTATGTTAAATGTAATATCTGCACTGCTACTGCCTTCTGGTATAGTTACAAAATCATAACCTTGTGACGTGAACAAGTTAATTTGTCCAGCATTATCACTGACCAATATGTCGTCAAAGCCATCGTTATTCATATCCGCGAATTGCGAATAAGCGACTTGATCGAACGGATGATACTTAACGTTAACGCGGCGATATTCAGGAGCAAGGTAACGCGCAGATTGCTGTAAGAAACGCGCAATATGGCTGCGCGGCGCAGGAAAATACACTGGAGCTGCGTCACTACCAAAGTTTTCATAATAAGTCAGCGCACCAGGCGTTTGCCCTGGTAAATTACCCAAAGTATCAAGGATCAAATCTTGGTCGCCATCACGGTCTAAGTCCACATATTGCGGAGTAATATTACGTTGCTGTAGCCGCTTACTGAGTGATAATTGTGCAAATGGCGAACTATCTCGTTCACGTTGGCGCAACTGCCATTGTTGATCATCCGTATCTACATCAAAACTCAATACTAGGTTCTTAGCTGTGAGTAATAATCGCAGTTTTCCGCTACTAGTCGGCACAAAAGCAGGCGCGAATATATGCGGTTCTTCTTGGGATTTAACGAGTGTGCGGTGTTGAACCTCAACGTTTTGTGACTCAACAAATTGTAATGCGCTATTAGCTAAACCACCACCAGCACGAATATTAGCAGTATTACTTATATTACGTAGTAGAGCTAATTCGCCAGAGTTCAAACCCGCAACTAGATCAAGATCTTGGTCACCGTCAATATCGCCCAATGCAAGAGGCGCAGCATGACCTAAATTAATATCAGTAGTGATCCGTTGATAATGCTCAGCTTTAACTTCAACTACGCCTTTAGAAGCTGGTGTTGAAAGCATAAAACTCAACTCTCCACGGCGATTAACAATAGCCACATCATTGCGTTGGTCATTGTTGAGGTCCCCGATGGCAAACGTACTTTTCCCATCGGTCATTTCTGGTGTTAGTTCAAAAATATTTTGCACTTGCTGTGCATGGCTACTTAACCCTTCATAATCCATATTGACCGTAGCAGAACGCTGAATTTTCCACAATGCTTGCTGGTTGACTTGCAAGCTGGTATCAATGTGTTCACCGTTCTGGTTAAGCAGGAGTAGTTCGTTTTCAGCTTGCTGCAAGGTAAAATCGTTAAATGCCCAATACCCAAGTAAACCAGCATTGCCACTGTCAGATAGAGAGACCAAACTGGTGTAATAGTTTTGCGCAATTTCTAGATCTGAACGTGCTTCCCCCCACACCCTAACTTCATCTATTAAACCGTTCAGGTAATCTGCTTTACCCTTACCAATATGAGTGAGCATTAACGACGCGCTGCCGCTAGATAAGATATCGCCTTGCGTAATTTTTTCACCGTTAACGAATAATGCTTGGCCTAAATCACCTACTTGCCACGCGATATGAAAACCAATATCTGCCGCGAGCTTACTGGGCAACGCTGCCGACAGTCCGCCAAATGCCTGTAACTGGCCATCCGACAAATACAGTAAATCTATTGACTGACCGCTTGCATCAAGACCCGAAAAAATGCCCTGCTGTGAGTCTCTTTCTGTCGGATAGACCCACGCTTCTAGAGTAAATCGAACGCTATTTTTCTCTTGCAATACAACAGGTTTGGTCAACTCTAGCGCACGAGCTTTATGCAAGGTAATGTTATCACTGCTAGGTTGCGGTGCGAGATCTAAGGCCTTATTACCCGGATCGGTTACACCGAGCTGTGCTACGGTGTAGTACACATTGATGTTTTCGCTTGCGGTAATAACTTCACTGCCATCTGCAGATTTAAGCATCACCGTCAACGTTTGTGCGTCAGCGTTTTCCTGCACAGCAGAAAAACCACTAAGTACAACCCGCGGCTGGCTGAAATCTGGTAATGCGCTCATGCAGGTAGCCAGAGCCGAAGCTTTATTATATTCACTCAAATCAATTTCTTTTGGGGCATGCTCGCCAGTTGAGAAATGCAGACTAAAACTGAGATTTTGCGGTTGTGGACGCGGATTCGGCTCAAAATACCACTTAATATCAGGGTTTCCATTGACGAGTGTAATTTCACCGAATTCAGTGACTAGCACTTCATTTAGTGCCGCACGCACTGGTTCACGTCCTTTAGGCTGGTAGCTAAAATACTCAAGTTCAGAGAAAGCTTCAGAACTTGAGCTAACTAACTGGTTGGCTAAGGTTAGCCCTGGCTGACCAGCGTTAATAACCAAAGTACCAAGTGCACCTTGCTGGTCTGCATTGATCATCCATTGAATACCCGACACTGTAACCACATCACGAATGTCACCAATGTCACCAATGTCAGTATAGTATTGGCTATTAAGCTCTACGGCTGCGGTGAACGTTACAGGGTCTGCATGCTCTGGAACTGGTGTAATGTTAAGTCCAGCCTCTTCATCATCACTCATAGCGCTAATGATAATACCGTAGTCACCATCTACTATTTTTGAACCCAGTAATTTTCCGCTTTCCAAACGCCAGAACCAGCCAAGATCATTGCCTTGGCCATCTTTCATTTTAATGCTGTCTAACGTATCTTCGGTGAAACCAATACTGTTGATTGCTTCGCCACTGGATTTTGCGAAATATATGGTGTCGTTTAGTGCCATATTTGGATAAATTTGGATTGTGATCGCATCGGTATCGAAATCATCAGTGGATCCAGAAGCATCTCGTTGCGTCGCTCTTACCGTCGCTTTCGACAAACTGGGATCATAGTCAACATTTACCACAGGCCCTTCCGCTATTGCGGTAACATTAACGTATTGTGGAATAGACCAATTCAGGGAATTAAAAGTAAATTGTTTACAGCTATCTCCCTCACCATCTATACACTTCAGACCCAATTCTGCGCTGTTACCAGTCGCTGTGTCTGGATATTCAATAGCAACATCGATAACAATATTCGCATTGTCTGCAGGCTCGCCAGCAAGCTGGAAGCCAATTCGCTGAGTTTGACCAACGCTTAGACTGACAACGGCAGGATCGGTAGGGCGATCTTGCAGTGTAATCTCTACATTGCTTGTGTTATCGACAGTCAGGTTACTGTCTTTAACTAGGCTTGCCGAAAAGCCAGAGGTGAACTCTAGCCAGCCTGGAGCTTGGTGCGGTGTAACACCTTCAACTTGACCTTTTGGATCACCAGCCAAAGTCACAGAGGTTACTTGATATTCACGGCCTTTATAGAGGAAAGGTGATGCACTCAAACGTAAATCAATGGCATCACTTCTTGTTTCAACACCCGCGTCAGAGGCTTCTAGCAAGGTAACAGGCAAGATAAATCGAGTGAATGAAATATTAGTAGCATCAATAATCTCCAAGGTTTCAACACTCGGGCGCTTCCACGCGACGGACAAATGGTCATCATCACGTGGATTTATTTGCACTATTTCTAACGTGTATTCTTTACCTTGAGTGAACGTTAATAACGCTGAACGTTGCTGTGAATTTCGTTGTCCGTCAGTTTCTTCATCCTCTGCTACATCATCCCAGTACCATTCACGGATACCAGGATAATCAGGACCTTTGTCCAACGGGTGGCCATCGAGAATAATATTAGTGTAATGTTCTTGAGTATACGTAGCAGGCATATCTAGGAAGATCAGTGATAGGGATTTACCGTCGTAATCATCCGTAAAGAAATCACACCCCCCTGGTCCATCGAAATATAAGACGTTAGTCTGTACCCCCGGCGCTCCTGCGGTCGTCGTTGTGCCTTCGTCAGAAGTTGTTAAATTATCGTCTTGGCAAATATGTCCATTAGAAGTCATATCCTCAAACATTGTAACGTTAGTGTGAGCACCAAAAGGCTTAGTCCCTTTTGTGTCCTCTGCCATAGTGTATTCAATTTCCCATGGTGTATCTGCATTAATACCGTCACTAGAGCGCGCCAAATTAAACTTGGTGCGAGTTACGTTAGTGCCAACATAGTCATTTTTTTTGGTTTCGATGCTGTAACTGCCGTACTTTTCAGCACCTTTAATCCAACTGATCTCTTCACGTTTACCATCAACATCAAGCAGGTACATTTTAGCATCACCATCTGATGCTAACGCAAATTGATATTCGCCACTTTCCGGTGCAGTAATATTGACTGTTATACGTCGACCAATATCAGTGTTCCAATCTGTTGTAGGTATCTCCAGTTTGTCCGTCAGAATATCCATGCGGCTCGGTAAACCTTGAATGAACGCCTCTGATTGCATAAATGCATCTAGGGATTCACTACCAATATTTTCATACACTTCCACCACAAACCCGCCATCAACCGTCGCTGGCGACAACCATTCCAATGGAACCGGTGTCGCGCTGTTGTGTGCCGTTCTAGCTTGTGGATATTGATTAGGCTCGACGTCAGAGAATGAATAGTTCATTTGCACTGCTTGGAACTGCCCAGTGCTTGGCGCTTCATACAGGGCTTCGAGGTAATAACGTGTATTCGCTTTTAGGGCAATGGGTTTAGACTCTGCAACCGGTTTTTCATCGGGGATCCCATTGTGATCTGTATCTTCGAAGTAAGGAGCAATTAAGCCTTTGTTTTGACTGTAATCATCGATGCTATTCATCCACAATTCAACACGCTGATTATCTTGTTCCTGGTAGCTAAAGGTATACCAGCCGGTTTGATCGACAATAATATTTCCGCGCTGGCGCACAATATGATGTGATGGAATTGTCGCTAATGTCAGAGGATCATCACTGTCGTTGATTTTTGCTTTGTAAGGTTGATCCGGTAACACTATGTACTTAAAATCTGTCGAAGGTGCAGACTCCAATATTTGGCCTGTTGATCCCGGAGTATTCACCACAAGTTCGTACAACAAACCATGCTGAGTGATATTGCCCCCCTTATCATCAAGACCGTCCTTAACTTGGGAGATCACAATATTTTTTATTCGACTGTCGTTTTGCTGTACTTGTAAGTTACCCGATGGGGAAACCCCAAGGATCTCCACTTCTGGCAGCAAGCGCACCATGTCGCCTTTGGAAGAAGAATCTGGCAAATGCTGACTGATTAAAATACGCGCCTGCTCGTCATCTTTTACTTGTACCGTCGCCGTGTGCATGTCGCTGACTTGAATATTACTTAACACAGAGTCGCTTTGATCTACCACCGAATTAACAGTAACACTCAGTAAGCGATCACCATTCACTAAGCTATCGTCAGCCACGGGAATGGCCACTTGCGCGACTTGCTGCCATGCTGGAATGGCGACTTTATAGGTTTTGGTGTTACTGTTTATGACGGACGTAACATTCGCCACAACGGCGACAGGTAAGGGCTGGCTCAACACCACATTGAAGATTGGGTAATCTAAAAATCCTTCCCGATAGTCTTCCATGGTGGCTTGCACGCCGACTTGCACTTCGCGGGCACTTACTTGCGGTATAGCCGCTTCTTTGATTTTAAAGCGAGTAGGGTTGTCGCTTGGTGTCAACGTACGGTTAAGATCCTCATTATATTCACCGTCGCTACTACTTACGGTGACGGAAATTGAGCTCTCCCAATTGCCATCTGCAATGCTAATAGATTGATATAAATACCAGTTATTATCACCAAAGATTAATTCTTGGTTATTTATCATAACCACAACATTTGCAGTGGGTTGACTCCCTAGTTTAACCCAAAAAACCAGACTACCATTTTCATCGATTAATAACGGGTTGTTAGAATCATTGTCATCCGTCACTGGTTCGCCGTTAATCCCATCGATAATCACTATTTCTGGTATAAATTCACCACTATCGTGCACAGTTAATTTAGCATTATTGGCAGCGTTGTCATTTGTCACCGTATAGAACTGATAATCTCCCGCAGGCGTATTATATAACACCTCGCAAACCGAGAGGTTTTCGTCGTTACAGAAATTATCCTCGTCATAGCTAGGATCGTTAGGAAATGCTTCGAGCGATAGAGTAAAGCTTTGTGTCGCGTCTTTTACGGCATCTGGCAATGCGCTAAAATAAATACGAGCAGCGCCCGGTGGTAACGAGCTGCCTTCTTCCGACTCAACTTCCGTAACAGGAATCACCACAGCATTAAACACCTGCGCACCATCTAAATTCAGCAATTCATTGTCAATAGCAGCGTATAGTTCATTGTTGTAATTAACTTGATTACTGAGAACATCACTCGGTTTACCCGCAATACTGTAATGTACGGGTAAGCCGCCCGCCAAGGCATTATTAAATAACTCTCCAGTAATGAAGTTGGTGTGCTTGCTATCGTCTACTGTCCAGTTGCTCGGTAAGCCACTGTTTTTTCCATCGCGAAAGAAATTAATCGGACGCTTGGCCTGCATAGTCACATAACCCAAACCTTTAAGGTCGTTCACGTCGATACGACTTACTCGACCGCCCGATTTACAATCCACTTCTGGAACTTGCGCACGCTGCTCTAACGCATCTGCCGCATCACAGATAACAGTGTGATTCATCGCTGCGTCTTGCAGTAGTTCCACCTGATAGTTGGCGTCTTCGATAATAATTGTTTGCGAGATATTATCGTTGGCGAGTTGATAGTCAGGCCCTGCTAATAGTGACACTGTAAAGCTTTCATCACCCTCTAACACTTTATCTAAATACAGCTGTATACCGCTATAGACGCCGAGCTCATTAGTGCCTTTGGCATTTGGTAAGTTTACGTAATACTTTTCAGTTTGCTCTGCTGGCAACTCGATTTTGATTAAGTTAGAGCCATTCCACGCGAAGTCTGTATTACTGTCTTGTGCGATATTTCCAGTGCCTTTTTCCGCCAAGCTCGCAAGATCAGAGAGGTATAGATACACAGGTATACCTTTACTACCGACGCTACCAGTAATGTTAATCACTAAGTTAGCGCGTTCACCTTCAACAAAGCGTGTTTGATCAACACCATCAAGGTTTACAACCGACAAGCTAAGTGTGAGTTGGCTGTTATTGTAGTCAGTGGCATTATTATCTTTGCTTGTAGCTGCAGATCCGTTCCAGTCAAAAATCGCATTGGCTGAATTGTCGGCGCTATTGCCGCTAAAACTCGCATTATTAACGATTAATTTAGCGCCATTATCACCACGAACAAAAATACCGCCTCCTAGAGCAGTACCAGAACCACCAGAACCACCAGCACCACCATTCGTACTGCCAGTGTTACCTCCCTTTCCTTCTTTACCTCCCCCACTACCGCCTGCGCCAGCAGGGCCACCAGCACCGGGGTCATCGCCACCGAAAGTATCGTCGTCACCGCCGCCACCACCGCCACCGCCGCCGCCGCCGCCAAAACCACCCGCGCCACCGCCGCCACCATTGCCACCTTCATCAGCAGCATCGCTATGACTACCGCCACCGCCTCCAGCAGAACCACCGCCAGTGCCAAAACCACCAAGTTTACCGAACTGTCTCTTAGTCGCATTACAACCGTCATCGTCCCAACATGGACCTGCACCTATGCCCGCAGCTCCTGGTATAGAGTCAACAGGACGATATTTTGCATTGCTATTCATGCCGCCGCCAGAAGAACCATTGCCCCCAGGTTGATCATTATAACGACCACCGCTACCAGCGTTACCTTGTGAAGTACCTTTTTCCGCTTTACTGCCCGTAACTGCTGCGTGCTCTATAATCACCATGCCATTGTTGACAAACATGGCACCACCGGCGCCTAATCCGCCACCAGCACCGTCCGTCGCATCGCCACCTTTTACGTAACCACTACTCAACGTCACGGCTTGCAGCGCGAAAAAACCGTCTTTACTGTTATCTACAAACAGATGCTGATCTTTACTACCTGCGTCAATTGTCGTTGTGCTAGTACTATTACCCAGCAGCCAAATCGGATGATTAAAATCCGTAACTTTATTTAAGGCGCTACTCAGTGAAATATGACCTGTTTCACGAATATCAATCACACAACCATCAACACAATTTGGGTCTGACTTCGCCGCTTGAATCGCTTCATTCAAAGCTGACTCGGTATTGGTATTCACCACAATTAGCCCTGGCGTAATCGTAACATCGTCCGAACTCAAATCTGGCGCGGATGGTAGTGAACCGGTGTCAGGTCTGAAATTGTATAAATAAAGAAAAATTAGGAACACAACGCACAGAGATACTGCAACTGTCGTTAATTTTTTTATCCAGGTAAGCGAATTCGGAGATATCATAACTTTTAGATCCATAAGCCAAAGCAACAACAGACATGTCATACATTATGTTATGTACATGCAAGCTACATGCAAGCTACATGCAATACAATATGTATGACATGCATGGCACAAATGTTGCAAAAATGTAAACGCACGGTAGCACACATACCCCTTTATAAATAACTAAAATCCAAAAATAAGGCTAAAACCATTCTTTTGCATTAGATATTAATTAGACTTACATTAAGTATTAATTCCCTAGCAATGCTTTAACAGGAAGCACTACATACCAAATTATTTATCTCATTACTTGAATCTTAGATACGAACATTTTGGCACCCGAGCATGCTCGATACAGCAAATTTTATATAAAAAAGGCGACAGTACAAAGCCCGCCGCCATTCATTTCATCATCCATTAATACAATTTAAACTAGCTCACCACAGTAAATGAACTCAGCCCTAAGCCACTGCCCTTGTTCACTTTAACTTGTACTGGAATACGTTCTTTCAAAGCTTCAACATGGCTGATAACGCCAATCATTTTGCCTGAAGCATTCAAGTTATCCAACGCATCCAAGGCGATATCTAATGTCTCAGCATCGAGCGTACCAAAGCCTTCATCAAGGAATAGCGAATCAATACTGGTCTTATGGCTGACCAAGTCAGATAAACCCAGTGCTAATGCCAAGCTCACTAAGAAACTTTCACCACCAGATAAGGTTTTGGTATCACGCACTGCATCCGCTAACCAAGTATCCACAACCTGTAGGGCCAAGGCTTCACTGCCAGACGCTAATTTACGTTGCAACTGGTAACGGCTGTGTAAACGATTTAATTGTTGGTTGGCTAAAGTAACTAAATGATCCAGCGTTAACCCTTGCGCAAAGCGGCGGAACTTACTGCCATCTTTCGAGCCAATCAAGCTATGTAAATAAGCTTTGTCATCGTAGTCTGCTTCACAGGTTTTGATTTGCTGATAAAAACTGGCTAAATCTGCGCTGCGAGCGGCATCATCGGCAAGGCGTTGTTTCAACTCACCTTGACGCTGCAAACCTTGATTTAACTGTGCTGTGATCTCGTCTAACTTAGTAACAATAGTGACAATATTCAATTCAGTTAATGGTGTCTGTTCCAGCGTGAGCAAACGCTCACTGGCTTGCTCAAATAACGCCTGACAACGAGTTAAATTCGCGGTCAATTGTGATTTAAGCACCAATAAACGCTGCTTTTCCTCTGCAGGTAGTAACGCCTGATTAAACTCTGCTTCAGTGGCAAAAGGACTCGTCGCTAGCGCTTGCTGCCATGCCGCTAAACAGTCTCTCGATTCTTGCTGTTGTTGCGTCAAACCTTGTTGTAATGTAGCTAACTCACCTTGCTGTGCATGTAACTGATTCGATAACGCATGACCTTGCGTAGAACATGCCTGATGTGCTTGTTCAACAGCCGCTAATTGTTGCTGCATCGTTTGTCGTGCATCTGCTACGCTACGCTGACCAAATAACTGCTGGCGTTGCTGCTGTTTAGCAGTGAGGTTCTCAGACAAGCTAGACAAGGTTTCTAAGGTCTGCGTTATCGCTAATTCCAGTTTCGCCAGTTGTTCACGTAATGGCGTTAACTGACTTTCTGCCGCGACAGACTGCTCATTCGCTGACTGTAACAACTGCGCTTGCTGTTCCCACGTTTGTAATGCTTGTTGGCATTGTACTAACCAGTGATCAAGTTGACTCCACTCCGGTAACGTAAGCCCTAACTCTCTCACGCTATTAGTCAACGCGTGTTGTAACTCGGTTAATACTAATGTTTGTTGCTGCATTTCTTGTGTTAGTTTCTGCTCGGTGCCTTCTGTTGCTTTAACGTCACGATTTACCAATTCAATCTGATGCTGTAGCTCTGCGCTGTTCTTATCAAATTCAGTCAATGCCTGTTGGGCATGCTGTAATTGAGTATTCGCTGTTTTCAAAGCTTGAATACGTTGTGACAACTGCGTTAATTGCAGGCCTTGCTGCTGGATAAATGCCTGCGAATTGGTGCTATCCGTGATCATAAGGTTAGCATTCAGTTGTTGAGTATAATCCTGCCATTGTTCAATTAAAGACGTTAACTGTGGCTGCAGTGTCGCATTACGGCGATTAAAATGTTCAAGCTTGGTATTTGCTTCGACCAACAGACCTTTTAACTCACCGCCATCAGCTTCAATTTGCTTTAGATCTAACTCTAGTTGGGTTTTACGCTGCACAGCCTGTGAGTCGGCAATATGTTGGTACTCTTCCACCAGCGGATGCGCTGTCGAACCACATAATTGACACGCTTGCCCCGGTTCTAACTGACTACGTAATTGTTCTAAACTCGCAATTTTCTGTTCTTGTACTAATAAACGCTGAACATCATTTAACTCGTTCTTTTTGGCTTTAAACAGATCGCGTTTGACGGTGATCTCGACATTAATATCGGCAAGTTGTTGCTGTAGTCCCGCTATACTTGCTTGATTGCCCTCAAACTCTTGTGACTCTGTCAGATAGCGCTGTTGTAAACTGGGTAGCTGATCAACAATACCCTGTAAGCGTGACTGCTGACTAAAGGCCTGTTCAAGATCAGCTAAATCATCACCCGCGAGTAAATTAGAGACTTGCTGCAGCGCTTTATTAGCAGCCTCTTTCACCGACTGCTCACGTTCAGCATTAACCGCCACGTTATTCGCTAACTGCTGTTGCGCAGTTAGACTTTGCTGTAATGATTGCTGATTAGTTATCACTTGTTGCTGTAGTGATTCGACATTCGCTTGCTGCTGATTGCATTGCTGTATCTGGCTCTGCCATAGCGGTAATCGGGTACTTAGCTGCGCATCTTGTGCATGTTGTTGCTGATACGCTTGGCATGCGTTGACAGTATCTTTAGCTGTTTCGGCTGTTTTCGTTAATGCGGCGAGATTCTGATGCGTGGTCTGCAGTTCGCTATTTTGTTGATGCCGTTGCGACTTAAATTGCAGTTGCTCTTTGGTCAACTGTGCACACTCATTATCCAGAGGTATGATCTGCTCATTGATTAATGTTTCTTGTGCTTTATTCTGCTGTTTACTGGCATCAAGTTGTGTTTGGCTAGATTGCAGTTTCAACTGGTTATCCGCGACCGCCATTTGAGCAGAAGCCACTGACGCTTGCAATGCTTGTTGATTTTGTTCTAATTCCGCTAGCTTGGTATTTGCCTGCGTTAAATGAGTAAAAGGTAAGCGTAACGCTTCCGCTGGTTCAGACTTTTCTAATCGTTCTAATTCGGGCTGTTGGCTTGCTGTGTCTTGTTCTGCATTCGTTAAGCGACTTTGCGCTTCAGTTACACCTGTTTGTGCTTTTTCAAGCTGTTCTCGCCACTGTTTTTGCTGTTGTAAACTTACTTGCTGTTGGCTAAGGTCAATAACTAAACTTTCTACCCTAGTTTGCTCACTGACGATCTCTGTGCGTTGCTCGTCACTAAGTAAGTTAACCCCATCTGCTTTCGCGCGTAATTTATCTAATTCCGCTTTGGCAAGGTTGTGACTTTCAAATACAGCTTGTGAGATCTGACCGTAAATCTCGGTACCAGTCAGCTCTTCTAATAACTCAGCGCGATCGTTAGCGGGCGCATTCAAAAACGCGGCAAACTCACCTTGCGACAACAGCATAGATTTACGGAATCGAGAAAAATCCAGTCCGGTGATCTCAGCCACCAGCTGCTTTTTCAATTTCACTTGGCTTGCAAGGATCTGACCTGAAACCACTTCGGCCAGCTCTACTTTCATTTCTTGTAAATTACCCTGCGTACTGTTTTTAGCACGACGTTGGCTCCAACTGGCACGGTAACCTTTACCCTGTACTTCAAACTCAACTTCTGCGGCACACTCTGCGGTATTACGCGTCATAACCTCATTCTGCGATTTCGATATCGCTAGACGTGGTGTCTCATGATACAAGGCCAAACAGATCGCATCGAGAATGGTGGTTTTACCGGCACCTGTAGGACCGGTGATCGCAAATAGACCGTTACTTAAAAACGGTTCTTGGTCAAAATTAAGCTGCCACTCGCCTTTTAACGAGTTAATATTTTTAAAAGAAAGACGTTTGATCTTCATTGTTTGTCCTCCTGTGTCGCATGCTCTACTTGCTCAACAATTTGTTTAAAAGCTAATTCAATACGTGATTTACGAGCAATTTCCGCATCTGTATTAAACTCAACCCCTTGTAAACAACGCTGGAAAACATCACTCACAGATAGTTCTGTTAAAGTTTCTTTTACTTCGCTATGCAAATGCTGTTCTCTATCTTTACGGGCACGACGAACTTGCAATACCTCAACAGGTAAGTCTATGGTCATCATTTCAATGCGGGTTTGTAAATCTGTTAAATAATCTTGCTCTTGTACTTCAATACTCAACCAAACAAGTAGCTCACCATCGTATGTTTTAAATTCAGCTAATTGCGCTTCGATACTTTCAAGGTTACCTTTCAGTACCTGCATTGGTTGGAATTGTGGAATAGTGAGTTCAATAACCGAGTCAAATTTACCATCAACAAAATTGACGAGGTTAACGCTTTTTTGCTGTTTAACTTCATCAAAACTAAGCGGAATGGGCGAACCGCTATAACGGATATGTTCTGACTTTGCGACCTTCTGCGCACGGTGAATATGACCAAGGGCAATATAATCTGCAGCCGGGAATTGATTGGCTGGGAATGCTTCAAGTGTACCAATGTAGATATCGCGTACCGACTCAGTGACCGATACGCCCAACGCAGTCAAATGACCTGTGGCAATAATAGGTACTGCATCGCCAAGCTGTTCACGCTTATGTTGCGCGACTTTATATAAACCCGCATAATGCTCGGTAATCGCCGTGCCCAATCGCTGCTGCTTCTCTGTACCAGATTGCCATGCTTCACTTTGCATCACGTCACGAGGGCGTACAAACGGTACAGCACAAAGTAATGCCCCTACTTCACCTTGGCGATCCATTAACTCTAATACCTGCTGTTCTAAATCAAGTGACACACTCGAGATAACCCGGGTATTAAGCTGCGATAATAATTGCTTTGATTCATTTAACGTCGCCACAGAATCATGATTACCCGCTAGAATAATTAACTGACACTGCACTTTACTCATAGCTACAACAAAACTATTGTATAACTCACGTGCATAACTTGGCGGTGTGCCTGTATCAAAAATATCACCTGCGACAATAACCGCATCCACTTGATGCAGCTCTACCTGTTCGAGTAACCAAGCCATAAAACAGCTGTGTTCGTTAGCGCGACTTTTTGTGATGAAATGCTGGCCAAGATGCCAATCTGAAGTGTGCAATATTTTCATGAAACGTTTGTTTCCTAGCGGTAAATGTAATCTATCGCTAGTGTAGATAAATACTGGTTTTACTTCCAGTTGTTTTATCCCCAATCATTTAAGTTACAAAAAATTAACATAACAGAGGATTTATGCGAGAATAGCCAAATAACTAAACACGAAAAGAAGTATTGTTTATGCAGATACACCACATTGAAGGCTATATTCAAACGATTCTATTAGTTGAATACCCAGACAAGTTATTGTTACTTGATGGCGGCTGTCGATGTGATGTCCCTGTAATCAAAACCTTCATTACCGAAACACTGCAACGTGAAATCAGTGACTTAAAATTAGTATTAGTATCACATATGCACCCTGACCATGCTGGTGGAGCGCACTTATTACGTAAACGATTTGGTTGTAAAATTGCGTCAGTTGATTTTGAACGTCAGTGGTATCAAGGGTTTAATGGGCGTGTTGGCCATGCTATTGATGTGATGTTGGCGTTATATGTCGCCCGCCGCAAAGGTAAAAAAATCAAAAATATTTATTATCATCCACATCTACAACCCGATATCATTTTATACGACAAAACCAATGTTCCTGACTTTAACGACTGGATTGTGCATTTTACCCCAGGGCATACCGATCGGGATCTGTCTTTTTTACATCAGCCAACACAACAAATGTATGTAGGGGATATGATCTTAAAACTAAAAAACAAGTTCACCTCACCCTTTCCTATCTATCAGCCCAAGGCCTATAAGCAGTCACTCAACAAACTATTGCAACTTAACATCAGCAAGATATTTATGGCACACGATGGTTTCTCTGAGATCACGCCTAAAGACATTCAGCAATTAATTACAAAAAGTACCAACCGACCATTAACTGTAGAAAAAGTAATTAAGCACAAATTTAAAAGCTTCATTTTTAATAAAAAAACGTAAATATTACGGTGTTAGAAGCATGACTTATTTGCCTATCAATATTTACAGCTCAGTTCTTTCGGTCGACGATATTCAGCAGGTAGTTTCGCGATTGCCTTACGTAAAGCTTTAATTCGAGTATCGTGTGATGGGTGAGTTGATAGAAGCTCAGGAGGTTGTTTACCGCCTGATGCGGCTGCCATATTACGCCATAACGTAACACTTTCTTCTGGATCAAAACCCGCTTTCGCCATCAATTCTAAACCGACAACGTCTGCTTCAGATTCTTGTGTACGTCCATACGGTAACACCACGCCATATTGCAGCCCTAAACCTAGCGCTTGCATTGCCGTCTCTCTGTACTCTTGATTTTGTAATGCGTAATCCGTCATCTGCAGACCAAAGTTGCTGATCTTTGATTGTGATAAACGTTCGTTACTGTGATTGGCAGTGACGTGAACAATTTCATGCCCCATTACGGCCGCTAATTGCGAGGGGGTTTTCGCTACTTTTAACAATCCGGTATACACACCGATATGACCGCCCGGCAGGGCAAAGGCATTAACTTGTGGACTATCAAAAATAACCACGTCCCAGTTCGTTGGTTGATCGACATAATGCGTCAATGTATCAGTAATACATTGCACGTAATTGTTCAGCTTAGGATCGGTATTGATTTTTTCTTGCTGCTTAATTTGTTCAAATGATTGAACGCCAAGCTGTGACATATCACCCGATGAATACAATAACACTTGATTTCGTCCCGTTGGCGATGCTGTACACCCGACAACTAACGATGATAATACGACTAAAGGTAAGATTTTTTTAAACATACGCCCTCCTTATTGGCTTCTCTGGTTTGATAATATATCGATTATCATAGCGCCAGTATAAGGATGCCTCTACAAATAGTAAAATACTAACGATCGTCGCTTGGCTAAAAACTTTTAAACTGATTCGTTTTTGTATCGTAATGATAACCAAGCGTATCTAATTTATTCGCGAGGGCTTCGCTAGGCATATCATAAGATGCAGAAAGATCGTGCAGGTCGGTACATTCTAGTCGTAGTTTTTCGTTAACAATACCCAATAATATCGCGGTATCCATTTGTTCAAAATTACTTAAATCCATCTTCATCACCTATCAATCATATGCTGATAAGTTAAGTTTAGAAGAGTGAGTAAGATTCCACAGGTAGTGTTAACATTTAATTTTTTATGATGATTTTTTAAACCAATTACTAATAAAAGCAAAACGGGTTTTCTTACGTTGTTCAAATTTTTCTAAAACAGTTTCATCAGTCCACTGTTCCGACATTTTACGTGCATTATCAAGCGCTTTACGATCCATTTTACCTTCGATCATTTTTAGGGCTTTCTTCACGTCTTTGCTGTTTTCACCATTTAACTCTGCAGCATAAAGCCACGCATAACCTAAACCATAATGTTGCTGAATACCTTCAGCATAGGCATACATCATACCCAATTGTACTTGCGCAGCTAAATGACGTTTACGTGCTGCTTCTGCATATAACTTAAACGCTTGTTTTTTATCTGATTCAGTACCTAAACCGTGAAAAAACATAGTAGCTAGATTACACTCTGCTGCTGACACTTCATATTTAATCACTTCGGCAGAAAAAGCATTCGGATTACTGGTAAACGAACGCACTGCGATACAGTACCAATAAAAAGCATCTTCATAAGAACCTCGTGCATAAAACATATCCGCAGCAGCCAACTGAGAGAAGGGACTCCCTTGCTCGGCTTCTGCCACGATTTGTAAACGAGGATCTCGCGGTTCTACTCGCGCATTTTCGATATTGTCTGACATGCTTGTACTTACCAATAAAAACAAAAAGCCAGCAAAGCCGACTTATACATAAAATTGAATACTGTATATATAAATATCACTATGTTTTTATACAGCAGTTATTACATTCTACCGAAACAAAATCCTCCTGCATAGGTGCTATTACATCGTTTTTTTTTAACCACTGGCAGGTAATTGTTTAAGCGATTTAAACAACCGGTTTAACCTTGTTTGAATATACCTGTGCTATTATCGCCTCATTAGAATAGATTAAAGGACAAAAAATGTCACAGCAGACAGCAAACAAAGCGGTATTAGTATTCAGTGGTGGTCAGGATAGTACTACCTGTTTAGTTGATGCATTACAACGTTATGACAGCGTAGACTGTATTACCTTTGATTATGGCCAGCGTCATAGCCAAGAGATCGAGGTAGCGAAAAAAACAGCAGCGCATTTCGGTATAAATAATCATAAAATTATCAATGTTGATCTGCTTAGTGAATTAGCGATTAGTTCGCTAACACGTGACGACATCGCGGTATCTCACGAACTAATGGATAACGGCTTACCAAATTCGTTTGTACCGGGTCGCAATATCTTATTCATGACGCTTGCGAGTATTTATGCTTATCAAGTCGGTGCGAATACGGTTATTACCGGTGTGTGTGAAACTGATTTTTCTGGCTACCCAGATTGCCGAGATGAGTTTATCAAGTCTATTAATCAAGCTTGTAATCTAGGTATGGCTAAAGATTTTAAATTTGAAACACCATTAATGTGGTTGAACAAAGCAGAAACATGGGCACTTGCAGACCTGCATGATGAACTTGATTTTGTTACTCATCAATCACTGACTTGTTATAACGGGGTTGTGGGTAAAGGTTGTGGCGACTGCCCGGCCTGTCTATTACGTAATAATGGTTTAAATGATTATCTAACCAATAAAACCATGCATATCACGGCACTAAAAGAAAAACTACCGCGTTTAGCTAGTACTCAAGCCAAGTCATAATAGCGCTTTAATAAGTAAGCCAGAACTCAATTGTACGTTCTACTTAGACACATGCAATTGAGTCCTTTTCCGCGAAACTAAAAGCGCCTTATCTTGTTATGCGCAGCCTTTACAAAAAGACGTTAAATAGTAGTGCTGAGATTGCAATCAATCCCATGATTGTAACGAAAATATTACTTAAGGCACCACGGTATTTAGCCAATGCTTCAACTTTAGATACCGCGTACATAGGCATCACAAACAAGATCATCGCAATAACCGGCCCCGAAAATATTTCCATCATATTTAAAATACTTGGGTTCATTACTGACACAATCCAGATACTGATAAACAGTATAAAAATAGTCAGCTTGTTAGTCGCTGTAGGCGTCATGTTTACTTGCTTACGTATCAAACCATTTAAGCCTTCACGAGCACCTAAGAAATGCCCAAAAAATGAAGATGTAATGGCAATGAAGGCAATTAACGGACCTAAAGAAGCAATTAAAGCATTGTCTTTCACATTTGCAAGATACGATAAAACAGATATATTTTGTACTTTAGCTTCCAACGACTGCGCTGGTGTTAGGCTAAACACACAGGAGAAAACAAAAAATACGACGAACGAAATAAGCATGATTGACGTACGTTTAAGGATCTGTTCTGACTTCTCCCCAGCTTGTTTACCATAATGGCGCTTTTGTGCCGTGGAAAAGCTAGAGATAGCTGCTGCATGACTAAACGCAAATACAGTGACAGGCACTGCTAACCATAATGTACGCGAGAACTCACCCATATCCGTCACCATCGATATGTTAGGCACTTGCCAATCTTGGATCATGTAAATTGACAGCCCCGCAAGAATAAACACCAATGGATAAACGATGATCTCAAACGCTTTGAGTACTAACCTCTCTCCCCCCATCATCACACTCACCATGCCAGCAACCAATATACCGGATAACAACACACGTGAAGGAGATGCTAAGCCAAGTTGATTAACGATAAAGCTATCGACAGTATTAGTTAACCCAACACCATAAATAAGTAAGATAGGATAAATAGATAAGAAATACAGAATAGAGATAACACGACCCGCATTGTGACCAAAATGTTCTTCAACAACATCGGTAAAATCAGCCTCGGGATTATTCGAGGACAGTACAAATCGAGATAAACCTCTATGCGCAAAAAAAGTCATCGGACCCGCGAGCAATGCCATTATTATAAGCGGCCAGAATCCACCAGCCCCTATATTGATAGGTAAAAATAATATGCCGGCCCCTACCGCAGTACCAAATAAGCTAATCGTCCACTTGGTATCATGGACACTCCAACTGCCAGAATCTGAATCAACTTGAGAATGAGATTGACTACTCTTAATATTTAACACGTATTAATCCTTGATATATCGAACGCAGTTTATTTATCCACACTCAAACTTAAATATGGATAACTCAACTGCTTAAAGCCTAAAAATCAGTGATATGCACAATACATAGGCTTCATATTGATGTAAAGTATTGTTAACCATAATACAACATAGGTCACATCAAATTTACATACTTATAGGTATAAACACACATATGGCTATGAAATAACAGCATAATAGTGGGTGCGACATTTGAGTGAAATGGTTAAAGTACCAATCATGGCAGGGCTGATGACGACATAATGTCTTTATGCAAAGCTATCCTCATTTTCCATAATCAAATTATTTGCCCGTTCTCGTAATAGGAATTTTTGGATCTTACCTGTCGATGTTTTTGGTAACTCCCCAAATACAATGGTTTTTGGTGTTTTAAAATGCGCCATATTATCACGACAAAAGAGTATGATTTCTTGCTTCGTAATATCGACATGTGGCATTGAGGTAATAAAAGCACAAGGTGTTTCACCCCATTTTTCATCCTTTTTTGCCACAACTGCGACATCTTGTATTTTTGGATGGTGATAGAGAATGTCCTCAACTTCAATACTCGAAATATTTTCACCGCCAGAAATAATGACATCTTTGGATCGATCTTTAATCTCGACATAACCATCTTCGTGCCATACGGCTAAATCACCCGAGTGGAACCAGTCTCCGGCAAAAGCCGCTTGTGTTGTCGCAGGGTTTTTCAGGTACCCTTTCATTACCAAATTACCACGCATAAAAATTTCACCTATTGCTTTGCCATCTTTTGCTACAGGCTCTAGCGTAATAGGATCAGCAACCATTAGTTCATCAAGCAAAGGTGAACGAACACCTTGGCGTGATTTTAAACGTGCTTGTTGCTCACTGGTTTTATCATTCCATTCATCGTGCCATGCACAAACAACAGAAGGACCATACGTTTCTGTTAGTCCATAAACATGCGTCACTTTAAAGCCTGACGCTTCCATCCCCTCAATCACAGATGCAGGTGGTGGCGCCCCTGCGGTCATCACTTTTACTTCATGTTCAATACCCATTTTAAGTGATTCATCCGCGCCATTAAGCATATTTAATACAATCGGAGCACCACAAAAATGTGTCACTGTTTCAGCTCTAATTAAATCATAAATAGCATCTGCACGAACATGGCGGACACTGACACTTACGCCGGCTGTAGCAGCAATCGCCCATGGAAAACACCAACCATTACAATGAAACATGGGTAACGTCCATAAATACACAGGATGTGCGCCCATTTCCCACGATAATGATAAACAACGCCTTTTGGATCACCCGTTGTGCCCGAGGTATAATTAAGTGAAATAGCATCCCATTCATTATCAGGTCTTACCCAAGTAAAATCGTCATCACCTTCCGCTAAGAATTACTCATACGTTAAGTCACCGATAAATTCACCGCCATCAAATGCCGGATCATCAATATCAATCACCAACGGTTTATTAACCAACTTATTTATTGCTTGCTGGACAACAGTGCTGAACTCACGGTCAGTGATTAACACCTTGGTTTCCGCATGTGTAAGAATAAATGCTATCGATTCAGCATCTAGACGAGTGTTAATTGAATTCAATACAGCACCTGACATGGGTACTGAAAAATGCGCTTCAAAGTGCTCATTAATATTCGGAGCGATGATCGACACGGTATCCCCTTTACCGATACCACGTTGACTCAACGCACTAGCAAAACGGCAGCAGCGTTGGTATACATCTGACCATGTATGGCGAATGTCGCCATTCAACGTCGCGGTATGGTTTGGATAAACAAATACAGAACGTTCTAAAAAAGAAATGGGGGTTAATGCTGCATAATTTGCGTTGGTAATAGGTAGATTTTGCTCAAAAATATTATTTGATTGCATATTCCCTTGCAGTTGATTTCGCATAACTTCAGATATTGACATAAATAGCGTTCCTTCTATTATTTATGATGACGCTGTAATACCTACAGCGCCTAAATAAGGACCATGACACCAAAACGAGACAGTTACACTGCAATTTTAAAGCAAAGGTTATATCTGTGATATTCAGCGTTTAAAGATGGATTAATCTTGCCCTATACAAAAATAATTTTTATGCAATTATTTACTATCACCGCTAATACGGCACTGTTAATATGAAGATTAAGGTGATGTGGTTGATGATATAGGTAAATACGATGGGACAAGAAAAAATTGAATACTGGCATAACCCTGTATTACCCAATATAGAACTAAGCTCAGCGAATTTTGAAAATTTTTCTTTCGAACCGCACATTCATCTTGATTATCACATTGGTATTGTAACCAGTGGTTGCCAGCAATATCTACATAAGGGCAAGCAATACCACCTTGCTCCTGGGTTTATCTCTACGTTAAACCCAGACGAAGCACACAATGGCGAGAACATTACGTTTGGTGGTTATCAATCACATGTAATGGCATTACCAGTTGATTATGTTAACGAGATTAGCCGAGAAATGAACCAGGCTGAAACCTTTTTTAATGCGCCAATTATCAACAACCCGACACTATCGCATGCTTTCTTACACTTACATAAGCTCTTAACCACAGAGCAAGATGCTTCTGTACAACTGCAGATAGAAACAACTATGATGGCGTTCATCACAGAATTGTTTATCCATAATGGTGGGGTTCCGACACAGCAGCACGTATCAATCAAGCAGCTATCAACGCAGCAGCTAGATTATATTAAAGCACTATTCCACGATGAACCCGGACAGTCATTTCAGTTAGATGAGTTAGCGCAGCAACTTGATTTAAGTAAATTTCAATTTTTACGTCAGTTTAAACAGTCGATGGGAATAACACCGCATGCATATTTAAAAAGAGTACGATTAGAGTATGCGAAAAAGGCGTTAATGAAAGGCGGTAATGTGTCAGATGTTGCTTATCAGGTTGGTTTTTTCGATCAAAGCCATTTTAATAAAGCGTTCAAGAATGCCTACCTTATTACCCCATCCCACTTTCAACGTCGTGTACTTTAGTTATTTAACTGCACGAGAACCGCTCTCACATTTTTCAGTGTTCACAAATTTATTCCAACATAAGAAAGTAATCAATGAGATAAATATGACCGCTGAAGACAGCACAATATAACCAAAAAAGTATGTTGACCATTCTCTCTTAATATCAATCCAGCCTAGCCAATCATTAATTAACATGAGGGGTATAGATAATAAGCCAAAAATAATAAAAGAATATTGAAGCATTAATTGTCGACGGTCTTCACGAGAGGGTTCATTCGCACTGTCATTATTACATCCCTCACAAATACTTGTGTTGGTCTCTAATTCCTCTTTGTCTAATTTACATCTTGTCGTATTAGTCATTACTGATATCCATTATTTTCCCTAATAGATCCCAATGGTAATGAGATTCATTATCATTTGATACAGTGTTGATTAATTTACTTGATCATTATCACAAATAGACATAACTCATTTAGATGTATTAACAAGCTGTTATTATGTTGATTAATCAAGACAGGTACCGACTCTGCAATTTTTTCCTATAATCCTCGCTCTTCAACCAGCAAAATAGCGACAGAATTTACGTTTAAGGATTTATCAATGAACATAGAACTGTTGTTATCACTCGCTATTATTCACGCAGTTGCCTTAGTTAGCCCAGGTCCTGATTTTGCTTTAGTTGTCAGACTTGCAAGTCAAGAATCAAGAAGTACTGCTATTGCCTCTGCGGTTGGTATTTCAATTGCTATTTTAATTCATACAATCTTAAGTTTAACTGGGGTTAGTCTGATTATTAAAAGCTCACAAACGCTGTATACCATTGTGCAAATGGTTGGCGCAGGTTATTTAGCATGGATGGGATTTAGTGCGGTAAAAGGATCACTGCAACATTGGAAAGCAAAAGTATCAGTGAATAGTAGCCCATTTAAATTAAATCAATTAACGCCAAAACAAGGCTTCATGCAAGGGCTCTGGACTAACCTGTTAAACCCCAAAGCGATGGTGTTTTTCATTATTTTATTCTCAGCCATGATCACCCCTGATGTTAGCTTTATCACTAAGCTATCAGCAACAGTCATTATGTTGGGATTATCCTTGATTTGGTTTGTCCTTATCGCATTGATTTTATCAAAACCGATGATCCAGCAACGTGTACAAAAGGCAGCGCCAGCAATCAACTTGTTTACCGGGCTGCTGTTTATGGCTGTATCAAGTGCAATTATGTATAACTTGCTTGAAGGCGTTATGGTACTTAGTGAAAGCGCTATTTAGATTGAAACTTAGCGCCTTGACCGTAACTTGGGCATATCGAGCTATGCTCAAGGCGACTAAATCATCAACCGAGTTCTTTAGTCATATATAAACTGTACGGATCTTCACGATAATCAGCGAAAGGGGCACATTCATTAAAACCAAAATCTCGATATAATTTTTGAGCAGGTATAAACGAATCAGGAGTACCAGTTTCTAAGCTAACAGTAGTAATACCTTGATTTTTTGCTGTAACCAAAATATGGGTTAATAATTTCCGAGCTACCCCTTGTCGAAGATAAGAGCGATCTGTGCGCATTGATTTTATCTCAACATGACCCGCCCCGATTACTTTCATCGCACCACAGCCGGCAAGATCACCATCAATCCACGCACTCCAAAAAGTCACTTCAGGCACTTTTAATCCGGTTAAATCTAACGCGTGTACACTTTCAGCAGGGGTATGCTCTAGCATGTCTTCATGATGCTCTTGTAATAAAAGGGCAACTTCTTTACCTTTTAAATCATCTATACGAATTTCCATTTCGACTATCCTTTATCATTAACTAACAACGAAGTAATAAATATTTTAACATCAATACCTTACTTTAGTATATCCATGATAAAAACTGATTTTAATACAGTGGACTTGTTTTAGAGTGCATATCTTATTTGTCCATCAATAATGTACAGCCAACCAAACAGTTTCCACATCAGGATCCGTCCACGCGACTTTATGCTTTTGGTGTGCAGGGATATTAAGGTAATCACCCGCTTTCAGCGTAATCGATGGTTTGTCATCAAAATCTATAATGGCACTGCCTGCAATAACGATCACCCATTCACTCTGCTCTTGATCATACCAACCAACATCAGGTGACGAGTGCCCTTTTGAGATAATGCGTTCAATTTTAACCTTCTCACTCGAGACCAAATCTTCAAATACTTCACTGCTGAGATCTGCGGGTATCGAATCGAAAATATTATTCATTTTAACAATCCTTTTAAAATAGGTTTAAGCCAAATGCACTTTTCACCTGCCGTAATACATCATTAGATTCATCTTGAGAACGTTCTGTTCCTGCTTTCAAAATAGAAATAAGCTGCGAACGATCAGCGACAAACTCAGCTCTACGCTGTCGGGTTGGTTTTAATAAATCCTGTAAGCATTCTTCCAGAATCTTCTTCACGGTGCCATCACCTAATCCACCAGCTGTATATTGTTCTTTTAAATTAGCAACGTACACCTGCTCTTGATGGAATGCATCTAAATAAGTAAATACCACATTCCCTTCAATTTGTCCCGGATCGCTCACGCGTAAATGATTCGGATCGGTATACATGGCTTTAACCGCTTTGGAGATCTCCTTTTCACTCGAACTTAGCATAATGGTGTTACCCATGGATTTAGACATTTTACTTTTACCATCGACACTAGGCAAACGTGAAACTTTACTTAACAATGGCTTACACTCAACCAAAATCTCTTGTTGGGCAATGTTATTTAGCTTTCTTACGATTTCATTGGTCTGTTCGATCATAGGTAATTGATCTTCCCCCACTGGTATTAATGTGGCTTTAAATGCAGTGATGTCAGCGGCCTGACTTATCGGGTATGTTAAGAAACCAGCAGGAATAGAGCGGCCAAATGATTTACTGTTAATCTCATTTTTAACCGTCGGATTACGCTCCAAACGAGCAATAGACACTAAGTTTGAGTAATACATTGTGAGTTCAGCCAAGGCTGGAATGGCGGACTGTAAACAAATAGTGGTTTTTAATGGATCGATACCGACAGCAAGATAGTCCGCGACAACATTTAAAATATTCGACGAGACTTTTTGTGGATTATGACCATTATCAGTGAGGCCCTGCATGTCAGCAACTAAGATAGTTTGCTCGTATTGATGCTGTAACTTTACACGCTACTGCAATGAACCGACAAAGTGGCCGAGATGCAAAGAACCCGTTGCACGATCGCCTGTGAGGATCTTTTCTCTAGTAGCATTATTTTGATTTGAATTAGGTGTTTGGTCTAAATGTAGTGATAGGTTATTTTCCATTGTATATCTCCAAAATAGATTACCGGAGACATACATACTTTATTCATCAGTTGCCATCCGGCGATCTGTGAACAAAAGTATTCAACACCGCTCTTATAAAAGAGAGTGCCACCAAGATGTTGTGATAAGTATAAAAATAGGTTTTAATTTCATGTATTAAAAATATCAGCCTGGACAAATTAGTACAAGCGTTATTTCAATCTACTTTCAACCTTAATCATTAATATTAACTATCAATCTTAACTATCAAATTGGACTTGTTTACATGGATACTATTGTCTTTCTCGACCGCTCTACGATCCCAGAACACATTACGATCCCTAAACCTGATGTTGATTGCCAATGGCATGAGTATGCGACAACAACATCGGAGCAAGTGATTAAACGGCTGCAAGATGCAAGCATTGTCATTACTAATAAAGTCATTTTAAATACGCAGGTATTAAGTCAGTGCCCACAATTAAAAATGATTGCCGTAGCGGCGACTGGCACCAACAACATTGATTTAGGTTATTGTCGTCAGCACAACATCACCGTCAGTAACATCCAAGGCTATGCCACCAACTCCGTACCAGAACATGTATTAGCCATGATGTTTGCACTAAAACGAAATCTTGTCGGTTACCATCAAGATATTCAAGCCGGTGTTTGGCAGCAGCAAAAGCAGTTCTGCTTTTTTAGCCACCCCATTTCTGATATTGCGGGCTCTACGATTGGTATTATTGGTAAAGGTAGCCTCGGTAATGCTGTTGCAACATTGGCTAGAGCACTAGGTATGACAGTACTTTTTGCTGAACGCAAAGGGGCGAATGAGTGTCGTAAAGGCTACAGCCCATTTGAATTTGTCTTACAACAAGCGGATGTACTGACACTGCATTGCCCACTTGCAGAACAAACGCACAATATCATCGGCAGTGACGAATTTAAGCTAATGAAGAGTACGAGCATTTTGATTAACGCGGGACGTGGTGGTCTGGTTGATGAGGTGGCGTTAGTGGAGGCATTATATAGCCAACAAATTGCTGGCGCAGGTGTTGATGTATTTACCCAAGAGCCTGCTGATGATAATAATCCCCTAATCGCTAATGCACATCTGCCTAATCTTATATTAACACCGCATGTCGCTTGGGGATCAGACTCTGCAATTCAAACATTATCTAACCAGCTTATTGCCAATATAAATGCCTTTATTGCAGGAACGCCACAAAACCAGTGTAGTTAGTCAGACAACCAATAACGGCAATCTTGCGCTTTCAAGAAGTCTTCAGCAAACTCGCCTTGTAATAACGCAATGGTTGCCAACATGCCCGCTTGCACACAGTTTTGGGCATAGACAGTAACTTGAGCTGGGCCACCAGTAATGGGATAGCCTGTCTTGGGGTTGAGGATATGACCATAACGTTGGCCATCGACTTCAATATAGCGCTGACTATCACCACTACTTGCAAGGCCTCCTTGGGCTAAGCTAACCATAAGCTTACTTTCACCAAGATGCTGTGGATCTTCTATCGCGACTTGCCAAGCGTCACCATTACTGCGTGATTTATTGACATAAATATCACCACCCAAATTAACCAAAAATGCACTATTCGTTTGTTGTTGCTGTAATAGCTGCGCAACTTTATCGACCGCGTATTCTTTACCAATACCACCCAAGTCAATTTTCATGTCTTTAGGTAAACGTAATAGCGGTTCATTCCAGTTTGCTTTTTGCCAACCAATATTCGGTAATAGCGCTTTAATATTAGCGTCATTGGGGAGTTGAGTTTGTTGCTTAAAATGCCAGAGTTTACCTAATACACCAGAGCTGATATCAAATAAACCATCACTGAGTTGAAAACATAAATCAGCTAAATTAATAAGCCGTGTCGTTTCTTCATCTACCGAGATGGTTTCATCAGCAGAGCTATTAAGGCGGGCAATAATATTGTCATCACGAAAACGACTGTATTTTAGTTCAATGCGTTTTGCTTCTGCATATGCTTGCGCAGTAAGGCTATACGCTTGAGCTTCATCTAGGTTATCTAATAAGATCTGACAAGGACTGGCCATGACGGTAAACTCACCGAGCCAATAGCCTGATTTTCGTTTTAAGGTAAAGGCTTTTTTTGAAGTACCGCCTTGCTGTAAAGCGCTGTCTTTGTTTAATAGATCGTCTTTTTTCAAATCTTGTACCTGCTCATATAGACATTAAAAACGGTATTAGAAGCGATAGAAACTCTGCAGTATGATGGCGCTTTTATCTGGATAAAGATCTAATCCCGCCATACCAGTCCCTTTAGCCAGAGAATCATCACCCGATACCTGAGTAAGGTAATATTCAAGCCGCACACTGAACTCATTACCCGCAATCGGGAAACCATATTTAAGCCCAATGGTATAAGTTTGTAACTCACCCAAACGATAATCGGCAGTCATATATTCCGGTATTGGCTGGCCTTCATCAAGATAGACACGATAAAAATCAACCGCTTGCTGGCTATAATAACGGAGATGCGGTTCAATAAAATATTGATTTAAAAGTTGAACTCGCCATTTACTGTCAATGGTATGTGAGGTTATTCCCCAATCATCCCAAAAATAACGATAACTAACATCAAGCACTTGGCCAGATGGCTGTATATTGTATTTAGTACGCCAAAATAAACTTTGCTTAGTGCGCTGATCGGGACGATTTTCATAAACATAATCATTCGCCCACCCATTACTATCAACCACCGACAAGATTTTAAAGGGGTCAGTTTGATAACCATTCACATCACTAATCGAATAGTTTAATTGCATCAATGTTTGACGATCAATAACTTGCGTTAAACCAAAGAGAAAATCAAGGGTTTGCTTGGTATCAGAGTCCGTTAAACGGTTGTTAGGATCATCAACCGAAACACCAGGATTTGGGATGCCACCTTCTGGGTCAATAGTATCGTAGGCATAAGCAAAACCGAAAGATGCAGTGGTATTACGCTTATTAAAATCACGCGCCAACGCACTATTGATTGACAAGGCAAGATAGTCATATTCTTTAGACAGATATACCCCACCAGAATACAACCAAAGGCGACTTAGCTGCTGTTGATATTGAGTACTAAGTGCAACCCGCGTATCATGAAAAGTATCATCAAGCGGTGTATCAGCTGCAGCCGTAGTGTAATTACCATTACCTGACGGGCGAGTAAATGTTTGCGCTTTATTTTGTACAACCGCGCCATTAGGTGAAGCACCAGTAAGTACATCAATAATGCCTTTAAGATTAATACTGCGCTCGTCATCAATTTGCTTAGTGAAGGAAAGAGCTCCCTCATAGGCTTGCACTTGATGATCACTCTCAGCATAAATCAACAGACCTGCATCAACATCCCAACTGTCGAATTCTGACGGTTGAGCTGTCACTGGCGCAGAAAGTACGCAGGTGGCTGCCGCGAGTGTAATCGAGATATTGGTAAAGATTGTACTGTTTCTTTTTAGTTGCATCCACACCCCCCACCAGCAAAATTACCGCCGCCACTCGAACCTTCTTTACTGAAATAAGTATGATCGTCAAACCCAATTTCCATCGGATTATCTGCAAGCTGCATTTCAGGTTTCGCTAACAAGTCTCGTTCCCAAGGCCTAACGCCAAGTGATGAACACGCAGTCAGACTCAATACACTAGCCAACAATAAAATCCGTCTCATAAGTCATCTCCACAACTAATTAACTCTCCAGTAACAGCTAGGTCTAAGGTAATAGCGACAAGATTTCAGCTTCGTATTTATCTAGCTCCGCCAATCTAAAGCCGATATGCTTATACACAATTTCGCCCTTCTTATTAAGTATAAACGAATTAGGCAATCCCATTATTTCATACTGCTCAGCGACAGCACCTTGCGGATCAAACGCGATAGTTAATTTGTTGGGGTAACGTTGCAAAAATTTGGTCGCTAAAATAGATTCTTGATCCATATTAATCGCTATCACTACAAAGCCTTTTTCACCATACTTTTCAACCATTTCATCCATCCACGGAAATGAACGAATACAGGGCGTACACCAAGATGCCCAAAAATCAACTAATACAACCTTTCCGCGGTAGTCTTCAAGATTCACTTGGGTATTATCGATACCAGGTAATGCAAATATCGGCGCTTGGCTGACCTTGCTTTCAGCAATAATCGTCGTGGAGAAAAGTAAACTGGTAACAACAGATACGGTAATAAAAAAAGAACTAATTCGATTATAGATACATGGATTCATAAGCTTATATCCCAAGAAGATGAGTAAGTATGCAGCTATAATAATGAAGTTAGCAGAAGATTAGTGAAAAAAATGTTGAAAATGGGATATAAAAAAACACTGACCGATGAAATCAATTAGTGTTCTCTTGAATGGATGGCGGAGGAGGAGAGATTTTAACTCTCGAGGAGCTATTAACCCCTACTGGTTTTCAAGTTTGACAAGAATTAGATAAAGGCTCGTTATCTTAACGGATAACGAGCCTTTATCTTTAGTTCTTTGTCTAGATACAGAACTATTTATACCAAATCATTTAACATTATAAACCATTGTTCCAGCTCTTGTAATCTCGGCATCAAGGTTAACACCTGCTTTAGTCAATGTTTTTGCCAATTCTGCAGTTTCACCTAGCATCAATCCATATACAATATTATGAACATCATTTTTTCCTGTAGAGCGATCAATGATACGACCTATTTTATTTGTCCCATTATTTATAAATGAAGATAAATTATCAATAATTAACATTGATGAATCTGTTGTCCATACATCTCCATTTGATTTATTTAATTTAACACCTAAATCTAGGCTGTCTAATTCACCATATAACGTGAAACTTGGTGAGCTGAAAAAAGTGAATTGTAATTTATAGCCATTTTTTGCTGATGCCACAAAAGCATTTGGTCCTGAAGTCGATGTTAGTCCAAATTGACTGCCTTCATATGAACCTGTTCCATTGAATGAACCACCCATATTTAACTTACTAAAAGTAATAGAGCCATCAAATGAAGTGAAGTAATCTTTCAAGGTGTTATTTTCGATACCATCTTTATTAAAATCGGTTTTAATAAAAGCATCGCTGAAAGTTAATTTAAGTGATTTTTTTGAAGTAGTTACAGTTTTAGGTATATGCCAATATAATGGAATATCGCCTGAATCTTTAACTAAAGCATCTAAATAAGATTGGCTAGAATCAAACTGTTGTAATGTTTCAATTGCTTTTTTAGCATTTGTACTTTGAGTTAATGGGTCTAGATGCTGTTGTTTTTCTATACCATCTTTTAGGCCATCACCATCACTATCAGATAATCCGGCTAAAGTACATGGTGGTAAACCACCATTTAGTTGGTAACCGCCACTCCCTAATGCATTAATACATACATCCATTTCTTCTTTATCTGATAGTCCATCATTATCCATATCATTGTTAGTGAGATAAGAAGCTTGTGTATTTAACTCATTTTTCACACTATTACTATCACCACCATTATGTTGGTCACCCCACGTAACAACGGTACCATCTGATTTTAAGGCAGCAAAGGCAGTATTTGTTGAAAAGATAGATATAACATCAGTTAATGTATTATTAAGCTTAGAGCTGTCACCACCTTCAGTCTTATTACCCCAAGTAACGACTGTACCATCTGATTTTAAGGCAGCAAATGCAGCATTATTTGAATAGATACTGATCACATCAATTAATTTATTTTTAAGTGTCGAATTGCTACTATTAATATTGTAGCCCCAAGTCACTACATCACCATTAGATTTTAAAGCGGCAAATGCAGTATTAGTTGAATAAATCGATATAACGTTATGTAAGTTACCACTCACCGTTGAACTGTCACCACCTTCTGCTTTATTACCCCAGGTCACTACATCGCCATTAGGTTTTAAAGCGGAAAATGCAGAATTAGTTGAATAAATAGAATTAATACCAGTTAATGGCGCTTTAATTGTTGAACCATTGCCACCTTCAGCTTTATTACCCCAAGTAAATATGGTTCCATCTTTTGTTAAAGCTGTAAAAGCGGAGTTGGTAGAGGAAATAGAGACAATATATTCAAGATAGCTACTGAAATAACCCATTAATGCGCTACTATCCCCCCCCAAATTTTCCATCTCCCCATGTTTTAACCGAACCATCTGATTTTAAAGCTGAAAAAGCCTTATTAGTAGAGAAAATATAGGCTACATCTGTCAGTTTTTTGGTTAGGTTATTACCAGCGTCCTTATTTCCCCAAGAAACCACGCTACCATCTGTCTTTAAGGCCGTAAATGCACTTTCAGTAGAAAAAATAGAGACGACATTTTTAAGTTCTTTAACTATTGAGCTACTATCCCCCCCATCAGAAGACTGGCCCCAAGTAATAACCGTTCCGTCAGATTTTAAGGCTGAAAATGCGGTATCTGTGGCGTAGATAGATACGATATCGGTAAGATCCTTTTTAATTTTACTACTATCACCGCCACACAGTGGGTTTCCCCAAGTAATAATTGTTCCGTCAGACTTCAATGCTACAAATGCAGTTTCATTTGAAAAAATAGAGACTACGTTAACGAGTGGGGTTGTAAGGTTAGAGATATCTCCACCTTCAGTTTTATTTCCCCAAGTAACTACGGTTCCATCAGACCTTAAAGCAGCAAATGCCGAGCTTGTTGAGAACACTGCACCAATAGCAGGAATTATATTAAGTTTTGCAACAAGGGCTTCAAGTAATTGACGTGAAATAATAGTTTTACTTTGATCTGCAGCTAACGCTTTTTCATATTTCGCTTTATTATTGGGATCATAATTCTTTATAGCCGCTATGATCCAATCCGTTGAAGATAACGATACAGCTGTATGTTTACCTGCTTGATCGAGTATTCGCTTTAATGCTTCTTCTTTTTTAGAAAGCTTAACCGATACAACAGGCGTAACTGATTTATTACTTAATGATGATGAATTATCACTACTATTACATCCTGTAAGCAGAATTGTTCCAGCTAAAGCTAAGACTACGGTTGTTTGCATTATTGAAAATGTCCTTTTAATATTGAAATTAAATATTAGGATTGCTTAATGTTTTTATAGAATTAAAATTGGTATCGAGCTCCAATAGCAACACTTCGTCCTGGAGCTTGAATTACACCGCAATATGCACCAAGAGAATTACTATATTGTTGGTCTGTTAAATTTCGTCCATATAAATTAATGGTTAGTTCTTCAGTTGCCATATACTTTAATGTCAGGTCCCAACGTGTATAACCTATACCTGAGTTACCATTCAGTATTCTATTAGGCTTAGCTGCTGTATTTACTGAATCCTCTTTATCAGAAATGTTGCGCATAGTAATTCTGGTATCGAGACGTTGATTTAATAAACGCATACCTAGATAAGCAGTTAACTTGTTCTGATTAGGGAAAGGGGAATAAAAAGTGTTCCCACATGCCTTTTTATTCACTGGATCTTTAAGCGTTAATAGAACATTAGGGTTATAACATTGGTTACCTTCATCAACATCAATAATAGACGCAGACATACCACCGTAAGCAAAGCCAGTATCATAATTAATTGTCAACTCAGAGCCTTCAATTATTACGGGGTCAGTTCTATTAACAAAAGCAAGAGTATCTGTAGCATTCGCATCTGGAGTAATAACACCTAAATGCATAATCATATAATTATCCACTTTGGTACGATAATGAGATAAAGCGAGAGTTAGCTCGTCATCTTGAGTAAAAAGTTGTTCAAAGTTAAATGTTACACCGAGATCAAGATTTGTTGATGTTTCAGGTTTCAAAACTGGACTTGGAATTAATACTGTTGCAGAGAGGCCTGACGCAGGTGTTCCACCAGATAGAAGTGTTTCTGTTAAACTTGGTGGTCGCCAGCCTTTTCCATAATTTGATGATATTTCCATAAAATCAAAGGGACGAATTGATATACCTATAGTTGGAGACGTAGCATAACCAGTATTAGTCACCGAGTATGTTTCATCTATCCCTGTATCCATATTTGAGAACTTAGTCTTAACACTAGCATCACCTTTTAATTTATAACTATCAAAACGAACACCTGCGAATAAAGATAACCATTCAAGATAATCCAGACGAGTATCTAAGTAGGTGCTCGCCAATTCTCGCGAGCCTTTAGGTGTGGAAGCGATCCCTGATGCAGCTCCATTTGGCCCATTTATCTCCCGTGGTATTGTTCTATCACTTACCCATTCAACCCCATAGTCAGCACTAAGAATAGTATCTCTGAAATTTATAAAAGATTGATTGTTTAAGGTAATTCCATAAGTGTTCGTTTCATAAATTGAAGTCTGAGCCGAACAACGTTTACCCGTCATAAAGTAATATTTACCAGGATTTGTTATGCAAAGATCTTGGCTTGACTTTGGAATATTTGATGATTCTGGAAAGTATTCATGTAATTGTGTATTTGCTCGATATACTTTCGCGCTTAAATTCAATAATGGGTTATCTGACTGAAAGGTATAACCAAGATTAATATTTTCATTTTGTATTTTATCATTTGCTTTAAAACGCCAATGATGTAATGTTTCATCACTTCGACTATCATCATAATCAACAACATTAAATTCTGATTTAGTTTTCATATAACTTAGTTTTAGACTTTGGTTTTCACTAAAATTCCAGCGTATTTTTCCTAAATACGATGACATTGAGTAGCCTGTTTTGTATGTATTAAGTAGATGGTCCGGCACAGCAAATTTTTCTAAGATTCTATGACCAGATTGAACTCGTCCAGGCCTTATAATACTCTCACCTTCACTACCCATTCGATAATCGCCAGTTTTGGTATCACTGACAGCAGCCATAACTGAAACATTATCAGTTAACTTATAGCCTGCAGTAAAACTTGATTTATACTTATTACCATTTGCCCATTTACCAACACCCGTTTCACCACGAACAATCATTCCTCCATTATTATTTTTTTTAATAACGTCGTCAAAATCAACAGTTCTAAAATTAACTTGTCCACCAATTGTTCCAAGTCCCCCAGAACCTGATGAAACCCCTTTTTTTATATGGATCGAACTGAGTAATTCGGGATCAACAATTAAAGAGCCATTTCTGTCTTGATAACCACTCCTCTGAAAGTTTTGACGCATCCCATCAATATTAGTATTTACCCGTCCAAAATCTTGTACCCCCCGCATATTGACGCTAACAGTTGGATCGGAATAACTAATAGGTGTGTAAACACTTGGTGCATCTTGTAACATTTCGGCGGCATGTTGATGTGAACTAGAATCTAATTCAGCTCGATCTATAATTTCTTTTCTTGAGTCTTCTTCACCATCTATTGCATTAGAGCCTCTAACGACAGTTGTACCAATGACAACATTATTATTCATAGATGATTCTGAATTTGGTAAATTTTGAGCAAATAAAGAGCTACTGTATAACGCAGTACTAATAAAAACTATTAACGTTGGTTTTTTTTGTCAATGAACATTAATTACCTAACTTATAAAGGCGTGAGACCGAGGCGAACACAAGCGCGAACGCAAATCATTATTATTCAGTTAATGCTAGTAATTAAATCATTTATAGTGATAAGTGTCAATGTAGGATGGAATATTAATATTAACGACTTAAATTGATGTGATTTGTTAGTTGTAGTTACTTTACTGGTCAATGACTCCATAAGGGCACACTAACCCTCTTTCTCAAAAATAGTTTTCATTTCTCCTCTTGCTTTAAGCAACTCATTGCTTAATCAAGTTAGCCTGACTACCAATGCCCTCTGTAAGATTTATTTATCACAGAATAAGGGTTAGAAAATCTGTTTTTTAGAAGTGAAATATAAATAGCACTATTTCCGTGAGGAACGGTATTTAACTGTAAAACAGAGAATATTTAAGAAGGAATTACAAAGCCAAGACTTTCGAATTGAAAATGAATATAGGATTTTTCCAATTAGAAATAATGGTAGGACTAAACAACTAATAATTGTTTATTACGAGTATTCGAATAATGATATGGAGATTGATTTTAATACTGTAGATAAGAAAGACTACTAAAATTAGCACTCTCTTGAATGGATGGCGGAGGAGGAGAGATTTGAACTCTCGAGGAGCTATTAACCCCTGCTGGTTTTCAAGACCAGTGCATTCGGCCACTCTGCCACCCCTCCGCAGCAATGGAGCAGATATTAGAATAAGCTCCCAGACTTGTAAAGCTTTTTATCTCATCACGATACCACTGCTCACTTTACGTTTAAACATCGCTTAAAAAGCAACTTACAAGTAAAACCAGTTTGTTTATTGATCGACAATACAGTCTTGATAAATCCAAGTGAAGCCTTAATTGTTTTTGATCTAAATCAATACAAAAAAAGTAAACTTAAAGCCTAATACACTACATATTGTGTCTAATGTTTGAAATTAACCCACATATAGTGTGGGTGTATAATATCTAAGGAGTATTTTGTGGATCTATTTGTCATTAAACGAGATGGTTGTCGTGTGCCTTTTAACATTCAATGCATACAAAACGCCATTTTCGCAGCGGCTAAATCAGTGCAACAAGAGAGTCGTCATTATGCGGCAGAAATGGCGAATAAGGTTCATCAAATACTGATCCAGCAAGATGTATCCAGTGAACATGCAATCGAAATCCATACGATTCAAAACACCGTTGAAGATGTGTTGATGCAAGAAAGCAACAAACTCATTGCCCGCGCTTATATCGAGTATCGTCATCAGCGCGATATAGCCCGCGAAACGCAAAGTATTCTAACCAACGAGATCAAAGGGCTTATTGAACAAAGCAACGAATCATTGCTTAATGAAAATGCCAATAAAGACAGTAAAGTGATCCCTACGCAACGAGATTTGCTGGCGGGAATTGTCGCGAAACATTATGCCAAGCAACATATCTTGCCACGTGATATTGTTCATGCGCATGAATCTGGCGACATTCATTATCATGATCTTGACTATGCACCTTTCTTCCCGATGTTTAACTGTATGCTGATCGACCTTGACGGCATGTTAACCCAAGGGTTCAAAATGGGTAACGCTGAGATTGAAACACCTAAATCCATTACTACGGCAACGGCAGTCACTGCACAGATTATTGCACAAGTGGCTAGCCACATTTATGGTGGGACCACAATCAACCGTATTGATGAGGTCTTAGCGCCATATGTCACCGCAAGTTTTAATAAAAACACCCTATTAGCAGAAGAATGGGATATCCCGAATAAAGAGAAGTTTGCACGTTCACGCACAGAAAAAGAATGTTTCGATGCGTTCCAATCGTTAGAATATGAAGTTAATACCTTACACACTGCTAATGGGCAAACGCCCTTTGTTACCTTTGGTTTTGGTTTAGGGTCGACTTGGGAAGCACGGCTAATTCAGCAATCAATTCTTAAAAACCGTATTGCGGGTTTAGGTAAAAATCATAAAACGGCTGTTTTTCCAAAACTGGTCTTTGCAATCAAAGATGGTTTAAACCATAAATCCGCAGATGCAAACTACGATATTAAGCAGCTTGCACTAGAGTGCGCAAGTAAACGTATGTATCCAGATATTTTAAATTACGACCAAGTAGTAAAAGTTACGGGGTCATTTAAAACCCCCATGGGTTGCCGTAGCTTCTTAAGCAATTATGAAGAACAAGGTGAATTAGTGCATGAAGGCCGTAATAACTTAGGGGTTGTCAGCCTTAATTTACCGCGTATCGCCATTCAAGCACAAGGTGATGAATCGCGCTTCTATCAATTACTCGATGAACGCTTAAGCCTGTGTAAACGCGCACTAGAAACTCGCATATCTCGCCTTAAAGGTGTCAAAGCACGTGTTGCGCCAATCTTGTACATGGAAGGAGCCTGCGGTGTTCGCCTCCAAGAAGATGATGACGTATTAGAAATATTCAAACATGGTCGCGCATCTATTTCTTTAGGCTACATAGGTTTACACGAAGCAATCAATGCACTATTTGGTAATCAAACACACCCTTTTGATAGTAATAGATTGCAACAAAAAGCCACTGCCATGCTTACTCATATGAAAGCTATTACAGAACTGTGGACTACTGAAACTGGTTACGCATTTAGTTTGTATGCAACACCGAGTGAAAATCTGTGTAGTCGTTTTGCTAAATTAGATAAAATAACCTTTGGTGATATCACGGATGTGACAGATAAAGGCTATTACACCAACAGTTTCCATTTAGATGTTGAGAAACAAGTTAATCCATACGACAAAATAGATTTTGAAATGCCCTACCCTGCGATTAGTAGTGGTGGTTTTATCTGTTACGGCGAATATCCCAATATGCAACACAACATCGAAGCGCTAGAAAATGTATGGGATTACAGCTATTCACGCGTTCCTTATTACGGCACTAATACACCGATTGATGAATGTTACGCCTGTGGTTATACCGGTGAGTTTGAATGTACCAGTAAAGGGTTCACCTGTCCGAAGTGCGGTAATCACGATGCTGCGAAAGTCTCTGTTACCCGTCGAGTCTGTGGTTACTTAGGTAGCCCAGATGCGCGTCCTTTTAATGAAGGTAAACAAGAAGAAGTAAAACGACGCGTTAAACATTTATAAATTAATCAATTTTTTACAACACATTTATAAAAAACCATATTCAGATTAATTAACTAGCTAGTCAATCTCTTATTGGCTAGCGTTTAAGAAGTAAATATGCACTATTCTCAATATTTTGACCTTGATGTCATCAATGGCCCAGGAACAAGGGTAACCTTATTTGTCAGTGGTTGTGAACACCAATGCAAAGGCTGTTATAACCAATCGACTTGGTCTCCACGCAATGGTTCCCCATTCGACCAAGAGATAGAAGACAAAATAATTAATGACTTGAATGATACGCGGATACTCCGTCGAGGATTAAGCTTAAGCGGTGGCGATCCTCTCTATCCAGCAAACTTAGAAGCTATATTAAAACTAATAAAAAGAGTTAAAAAAGAATGTGTTGGAAAAGATATATGGCTATGGACAGGTTATACGATAGAACAATTAACACCACAGCAAAAAGCCGTCGTTCATTATATTGATTATCTTGTTGACGGTAAATTTGAACAACAACAAGTCGATCCAAGTTTAAAATTTAGAGGTAGCAGAAATCAACGAATAATCACAATTACAAAGAGTAAAAATAAAAAATTGGCGACATCGAGCACATTATTAACGAAGGTAAATATTAAACAACCACAAGTGAATTAGTCGCATCACAAATGATAGCGCTATCAATTACAGAAACACAATTAAAAAATAATTAATTGTGAAAAGGTTAATTTTAGAATTTAATACTTTTGGGCTAGATATGGGCTGTTGAATAAATATTCTAATATTAAAGTCTTACTATGCACTATTACTTAATTAATAATATACGTTGAAAGGTCAAAAACCCTTACCAAAATAAGTTATCTAAAATTAATTTTTTTGACTTTAATCATACGAAAATCATCGATAATGTAGGTTGAAAGCGGTGAGATTTTATAAACTTTAACACAAAAGTATTAGTGCAAACGCCCACCAAACTACCTACAAATAAATAGAAGCTTTCACTTAAACAGTAAGTAACTGATAAATAATAACTTTTTTATTTTAGGTGATTAAGTTTTTGCTAATACCCTGCCACCAAGTTGTAGCTAACAATAATATTTAGAATATGCCATCCAAAATTAGCATTATTTTTAATTTCACAAGTCAATACTTGTCAATAACACGTAAAAAAGTAAACTTTTACGTTGTAAAAACGAAGTATAACTACGATTGAAAAAATCGAGCTTTTACACTAAACGTTAATTTTTAGTTAACAGAACTTACCAACACAAAAACCTAACAATGCGTCATAAAATACTGACAAGCTGTTGTTAGAAAAGCCAAATATCAAGTTACGTTAACGGAACAGCATTGACATTCATTTTTATATCAATGATATTACTACTACATAAGTGATACACGCTCACTTTAAATTTAACAAAAAGCAAACACAGTTTAATTGAGGATAATGGAATGAAATACTTAGTTACCGGTGGTACAGGATTTATTGGTCGATTCTTAATTGAACGTCTAGTAGAAAGAGAAGATGCGTTAGTTTATGTATTAACTCGCCAAGGCTCAGAGCACAAGTTCAATGCATTAAAGGATCGAGTGCATAAAAGTGTTAAAAGTCGTATCAAAATGGTTACTGGTGATATCACTAAAGCGAATTTAGGGATTGATGAGCAATGGTTAGCAGAGCACACAGACCAAATTGATAACGTTTACCACCTTGCTGCAATCTACGACATGAAGGCCGATGCCGAATCACAAGAAACTGCGAATGTTGTAGGTACACGCAACGCTGTTGAAGCATCTGTAAATATGAAGGCAAAAAGCTTTCATCATGTAAGTTCTATTGCTGCAGCGGGCTTGTTCAATGGTACTTTCTACGAAGATATGTTTGAAGAAGCTGAAAATATGGAGAATCCGTATCTTCGCACCAAACATGTTTCTGAAAAAGTAGTTCGTGATGAATGTTCAATTCCTTTCCGTATTTATCGTCCAGGAATGGTTGTTGGTCACTCTAAAACAGGTGAAATCGATAAGGTAGATGGTCCATACTATTTCTTCAAACTATTGAAAAAGATTCGTGAGACAATTCCAACATGGATGCCAATGATCGGTGTTGAAGGCCGTCGTCTGAACATTGTCCCTGTCGACTATGTTGCAGATGCAATTGACTACATTAGTCACAAGGAAGAAGTGCACAGTAACTGCTTCCACCTTGTAGATCCAAAACCATTTAAAGTGGGTGAAGTACTTAATATCTTCGCTACAGCGGGTAACGCACCAAAAACGGCATTCCGAATTGATTCTCGAATCGCTAATTTCTTACCGGCTTCAGTTCGTCAAGCAATCACCCATTTACCAGCAGTAAAACAGCTTACTGAAGGGGTATTAAATGACCTTGGCATTCCAAAAGACGTATTGAACTTCCTTAACTACCCAACAAGCTTCGATGACCGTGAAACAGCACGTGCGCTAGAAGGTTCTAATATCAAAGTGCCTCGCTTAGACGCATACGCACCTGCGGTATGGGATTATTGGGAGCGTAACCTAAATGATGACCTAGTCAATGACATGACCCTGAAAGGTAATGTAAGTGGTAAAACAATTATCATCACAGGTGCAAGTTCTGGTATTGGTGAGGCAACGGCATTAAAACTCGCTCCAACAGGCGCCAAATTAATCCTTGTTGCACGAGATGTCACAAAACTAGAAGCAACACAGGCTCAAATCCAAGAACTTGGTGGTGAAGCACACATCTATTCATGTGATATTTCAAACATGGAATCATGTGATGAATTAGTTAAGTCAGTGCTTGCTGAACATGAATTTGTTGATGTATTAATCAATAACGCTGGTCGCTCAATCCGTCGTTCAATTGATTTATCATTTGACCGTTTCCATGATTACGAAAGAACAATGCAGTTAAACTACTTTGGTTCAATTCGTTTAATCATGGGCTTCTCACCAAGCATGTTAGAACGTAAGCAAGGTCATGTAATTAACATCTCATCAATTGGTGTGTTAACAAATGCGCCGCGTTTCTCTGCTTATGTTGCATCGAAAGCAGCACTTGATGCCTTTACACGTTGTGCCGCATCAGAGTTCTCTGACCGTAACGTAAACATGACGACGATTAACATGCCGTTAGTACGTACACCTATGATTGGTCCAACGAAAGTATATGACAATGTACCAACGCTTGCTCCATCAGAAGCAGCTGATTTGATTGCTCAAGCAATTATTCGTAAGCCGAAACGTATCGCGACGAAAGTCGGTATTATGTCTGAAGTACTTTACTCACTATTCCCTAAAGTAAGTGAGATCATTATGAACACGGGCTACCGTATGTTTAATGATTCAGCTGCTGCGAAGGGCAAAGAAGAAGACAAAGATAAACCAACACAAGCAAGTACCGAGCAAGTTGCATTTGCAGCTATCATGCGCGGTGTGCATTGGTAATCTAACCTGTCATAAACAGACTCTAATAAAGTAATGTGAAGGGACCACTCTATATACTAAAAAGTGGTCCCTTTTTTGATCCTTGTTATCATGTTAATCTATTGTTTTCTTTAACAAGGATGTGTAAGAATGAAAAAATCATTGGGTTTCACACTCATCGAATTAATGATCACTATCGCTATCTTTGCCATACTCATTGGCATTGGCGTTCCCAGTTACCAAAATACCATACAACAAAGCCGTATAGACGACGCGACCACATTGATTAATAGCGCGCTTAGTTATGCCAAAAATACTGCTATTGCCCATAACCGTCCTTTATATATGACAGCTGCAGATAATGTTCTTACCCTAGCAACGAGCACAGCGGTTGCAGCTGAAGTCGTTAATAGAACAACGATAGATACTGACAGTGATTCAAACTTATCAGTTACAGGTCTTACCTCTGTCATTATCTTTCGCGCTAACGGCACTATCACGGCAGATAATACGATTCGTTACAATCCCGACGGTAAAGGTATTAATATTACGGTCAGTGCTAATGGTGATACGACTGTTAATCCAATAACTGGTGATAGTCATTAATCTTGTATTAAATGAGTGCACTTAAAACAAAAAAGCGGCGTTAGATTTACATCTAACGCCGCTTTTAAATTTAATAAGCTAATGCATCACGCAATTAGTTATAGAATTTTTTATCTTCTTTTGCCATTGCTATAAGCGATTCACACGGTGCAAAACGCTCACCGTATTTATCTTGATGACGTTCTAGCTTGTCAACAAGTTCAGCAATACCAATTGAATCCATGTAATGGAATGGACCGCCTAAGAAAGGAGGGAAACCGATACCAAAGATTGCACCAATGTCACCATCACGCGCACTACGTAAGATACCTTCATCAAGACAACGTGCCGCTTCGTTCAGCATTAATAATACTGCACGTTCTGCAATTGCTTTCGGATCCATTTTAGCTTCAGGTTTCAGGTTAAATAGCTTGTAGATAGATTCATCAACTTGCTTCTTACCTTTCTTCGCTTTCTTACCATATAGGTAGAAACCTTTTTCGTTCTTACGACCTTTACGATCATCAGCCAGTAGCTTATCGAACGCAGCAGGCGCTTCAAAACGGCTACCTAGCTCTTTCGTTAAGATTGGACCGATCTTAGCACCAACATCGATACCGACTTCATCAAGAAGTGTTACAGGACCAACAGGGAAACCAAAGTTAACTAATGCTTTATCAACGGCTTCAATAGGTTCTTGTTCTAAAATGATACGTGCAGCTTCGTTCATGTAAGGCGCAAGAATACGGTTTACATAGAAGCCAGCACCATCTTTAACAACGATAGGTGTTTTGCCTTGCTTACGCGCAAATTCAACCGTTGTTGAGATAGTTTGGTCAGACGTACCTTCATGCGTAATGATCTCTGCAAGTGGCATTTTGTCCACTGGACTGAAGTAATGCAGACCGATTACATTTTCAGGACGCTTCGCTTCAGAAGCAATCTGAGTAATAGGTAAAGAAGACGTGTTTGATGCGAAAATTGTATTTTCGTTACAATTAGCTTCAATATCTGCCACCATTTTGTGCTTCAATTTAAGATCTTCAAATACCGCTTCAACAACAATGTCAGCGCTCTTCACACCAGTGTACTCAGTTGTACCTGTGATCATAGCCAGTTGACTTTGCATGTCGGCTTTCGACATAAAGCGACGTTTAACTTTCTTATTTAGAATGTCATACGTGTATTTTTGGGCGTTAAGCAGACCTTGTGGTGCAATATCTTTAATACGCACAGGTACTTTCGCTTTGGTTGCAGTAACGTTAGCGATACCGCCACCCATTAAGCCACCACCAAGTACGATTGCTTTTTTCACTTTCTTCGGTGCAACACCTTCAACGCCATCTTCTTTCTTCATCTCTGTTGTCGCAAAGAAAATGCCACGCAGTGATGCTGATTCAGATGTCATTGCAAGCTCTGCAAAACGTTTTGCTTCAAGTTTTAAACCTGCTTCAAAACCTTTTTCTTGACCAACTTTAACCACTTCTAGAATTGCTTCTGGTGCAGGATAATTACCACGGGTTTTAGAAAGCGTTTGTTTTTTAGCTTGATCGAACATGATGTTACGACCAATTTTGTTTGTTTCTAGTAGCTTGCTAGTTAAATCACGTTTGAGGTGACGTTGGATCTTACCTTTTTTAGCTAACTTAACAGCCACTTCAAGCAGTACTGTTTCAGGCACTACATCGTCAACAAGTCCCATTTTAAGCGCTTGTTTACCACGTACTTGTTTACCTGTTAACATCAAATCAAGAGACTTAGCCACACCGATTAGACGTGGTAGACGCTGTGTACCACCACTACCAGGTAATAGACCTAGCATCACTTCAGGTACACCTAATACTGTCTTTGTACTTTCTGTACAAACACGGATATGACAAGCAAGAGCAAGTTCTAAACCACCACCCAAACAAGGGCCGTGAATAGCTGCAACAACAGGAATATTTAATGATTCCAGTTCACCCATAACACGGTGACCTTCAAGTGATAACTGCTCTGCATCTGCAGCCGTTTCACACGCATCAATCATAGTCACGTCAGCTCCAGCAACAAAGCTATCTTTTTTGCCACTGATCAGTACTAAACCTTGTAGGTCTGAATTTGATTTAATTTCTTTCATCAAATCAGAAATTTCATCAGCGAACTCCGCACGTAAAGTGTTCATCGTTTCGCCGGGTACGTCCATTGTTAGAACGCCAATCTTATCTTCACGGATCTCAAGTGAAAATGTTTTATCTTGCTGACTCATTACGCACTCTCCACAATCATTGCTACACCTAGACCACCAGCAGCACATGCCGCCGTTAACCCTAGACCACCACCACGACGTTTCAATTCATGCAATGTTTGCGTGATCATACGTGCGCCAGTCGCTGCAAATGGGTGACCATATGCAAGTGAACCACCCAGTACGTTGAACTTACTTTCATCGATATTAGCAACGCGCTCTGGGCGACCTAATTTTTCCTGTGCAAACGTATCTGACTCTAGACATTTTAGGTTTGCTAATGTCTGTGCAGCAAATGCTTCATGCATATCAAATAGTGCTAAGTCGTCAAATTTAATACCTGCACGGTCTAACGCTTCAGGTATCGCATATGATGGACCAATTAGACCATCAACATCAGCAGGCACAGCAGCATAAGCATAACTGCGAATATAACCGAGTACTTCTAGACCAAGTTCTTTCGCGCGGCTTTCACTCATTAATAATACCGCAGCCGCACCATCTGTAAGTGGCGTACTTGTTGCTGCAGTTACAGTACCGTGTTTACGGTCAAATGCAGGACGTAGTTTCGCATAACCTTCAACTGTTGAATTTTTACGAATGTTGTTATCTTCAGCAATAAATGACTTCATTGGTTCTGGATAAGCCGTCATTACTTCGTCTTTTAGCTTCCCTTCTTCCCAAGCTTTAGCAGCCAGAGAGTGAGAACGATGAGCAAGTTCATCCTGCGCTTGACGCGAGATGTTATAAGACTTAGCCATTTGTTCTGCTGTCTGACCCATAGTCAAACCCGTACTGTACTCTGCAACCGCAGGTGCGACAGGCAATAAATCTTTCAAGCTTAGCTGACGGGCAATTTTTAATTTATCACTAGTCGTTTTTGCTTTGCTTAAGTTAATTAACTGATGAGCAAGCTTTTTAGATACGCCAATTGGCACGACTGAAGATGAATCTGCACCACCAGCAACACCACAATCAATAGAACCAGCCATGATAGACTCGGTAACATTTGAAATAGCTTGGAAACTTGTCGCACATGCACGTGATACACTGTATGCATCGGTGCCGATGTCCATGCCAGTGCCTAATACGATTTCACGCGCAATGTTTGGCGCTTCAGGCATTTGAACAACTTGTCCAAATACAACTTGCTGAACAATTTTAGGGTCAATGTCGTTACGAGTAAGCATCTCATTAACAACCATTTTGCCTAAATCTAATGCTGGAACCCCATGAAACGCTGTTGCTTGTTTAGCAAACGGGGTACGTAATCCAGTGACCACCGCGATACGATCGCCGTTGCGGGTGGTTAGGCTTTGTGGTTTAGCCATCACTTATCCTCATTCCGTTAAGTAAAAAGAGGTCAGACCTCATAAAATTAAGTCAATATTAACCTTTTGGTCACAATATTCAAACATTAGTTTGAAAATTGAGTCTTTCATCTTAGATATGTGATCCAAAAGAAAATATTGTGTGAAAAAATAATGCTTAATAGTAGTCATATCAACCTAAAGAGAAAATATCTGTAGATATATTACTCCCATCCGCACTATAAAATAGTCATTACCAGTAAAGTTCTGTAAAAACATTTTATAAAATTTTTATATAAAATAAGTTTGAACTTTTACAGTCAACACATTGTCGGTAAAGTAGTGTTTATATTAACTTTATACGATAGATAATTATGCCAAAATCAAACTTTAATCAATTACGCGGCTATCTTAACAGCCAAATTCTTGGACAAGCAAAACTTGTCGACAATTTATTAATCGCGTTACTAGCAGATGGTCACATCTTAGTAGAAGGTCCACCCGGATTGGCCAAAACACGTGCAGTAAAAGCACTGGCAGATAGTTTAGAAGCCAATTTCCATCGTATTCAATTCACGCCCGATTTACTGCCTGCAGATTTAACCGGTACTGATATCTATCGCGCCGAAACCGGCACCTTTGATTTTCAACCCGGTCCTCTGTTCCACAATATTGTGCTTGCGGACGAGATTAACCGTGCACCAGCTAAGGTACAGTCTGCGCTGCTAGAAGCTATGGCCGAACAGCAGATAACGGTTGGCAACAAAACCATGTTATTACCAAAGCTATTTATGGTAATGGCAACGCAGAACCCAATTGAGCAAGAAGGTACATACCCATTACCCGAAGCACAGCTCGACCGTTTTATGCTACATCTAGAAATTGACTACCCAGATAAAGATACTGAATTACAAATTTTACGGTTAACCACACAAGAAGCACAGCAAGACGCGGCTACACCCATTACAAAAATCACTCAACAAGCGATTATGCAAGCGCGTGAAGAAGTACTTAATATTCACCTTGCCCCTGCCCTCGAGCATTACCTTGTCGATTTGATCATGGCAACACGAAATCCTGATACCTTAGATACGCAGCTAGCCAGCTGGATCAACTATGGTGCAAGTCCACGTGCGACTATCTCTCTTGCCCGCTGCGTACGTGCTCGTGCTTGGTTACACGGCCGTGATCATGTATTACCCGAAGATATCCAAACCTGCCTCTACCCTATCCTACGTCATCGTTTACTACTGAGCTTTGAAGCGGAAGCTGATGGCATTACTGCAAACCAAGTTATTGACCGCATTTTGTCATTAATTGCATTTTCGTAAACGAGTTAGTCTATGTCTGCAATCGACGTTTCGATAAAAGAGCTGCAACAATACAGCTACCAAACCAATAGCCTGTTAGCGAGCAAAACCTTAGCCAAAGCACGGTTGGCCGGCGGTCACCTTTCGCCAATCAAAGGTCGTGGTATGGAGTTTAGCGAGTGTCGTCAATACCAACCTGGTGATGACATCCGTAGTATTGATTGGCGTATTACCGCACGCACAGGTAAAACCTACAGTAAGTTATTCAGTGAAGAAAAAGAGCGGCCTGTTTATGTCTTACTTGACCTGTCATCAAGTATGTATTTTGGCAGTCAATACCGACTAAAATCAGTGCAAGCCTGTCACCTGACTGCATTACTAGCGTGGGCGACAAAACATAAAAGTGATCGTGTAGGCGGTATTATCATTGGAAATTTTGGTCATAAAGAGCTAAAACCACAACGTCAACAACGCGGTATTATGCAATTACTCAGTGAAACAGTAACCTTGCATAATGCACAACTGACTATGTCTCAAACCGTTAGTGTTGATGCGACTAATAACATGAATACCGAGCCGAAAGAATCGCTTACAAGTGCCCTTACTCGTTTACGCTTACTATGTAAAACTGGCAGTCATATTATGATCATCAGCGATTTTCTTCATCTTGATGACAAAGCACAAAAGCAATTAGCGTTATTAAAACGGCATAATGAAGTTGAAGCTTGGCAAATTTACGATCCGTTAGAGCTCTCTCTTCCTAGCATTTCTGGCGATGTCCGCCTCGCGGTATCAAATGGCCAACAACATGGCTTCGTTAATCCAAGTAACGCGATCTGTCGTCAAAAATATCAACAACATGCAGATATGAAACAACAAGCATTAAGAAAAATAATGAATCGATACGGTATTCGTCACCACAGGATCAGTAGTGGTGAATCATTATTGAGTCAAATTAAAGGTCAAGGGTAAATAAAGCGCATGGATCCGTTAGCACAATTAAAAGACATTCATCTACCAGCGCCAGTATCGACATGGCCACTATCACTGTATTGGTGGCTAGCTATCATCGCTGTATTATTAATAATTGGATTAGCTATTTACGCTGTATTTCGCTACATCGAAAAATCCAAATTAACCCGCTTAGCACTAGCTGAATTAACACAATTACAGCAGCAGGGTTGTAAGGTAAACGACTTACACCATCTGCTTAAACGTATTGTTTTAGCCAGTTTCCCACGTGAAACCGCGGCCTCTTTACACGGTAAATCATGGTTAAGTTTCCTCGATCAACAAGCCAGTTCTAAAAAACGGGTATTTACCGAGTTTTCAAATAATTCAGCATCATGGATACTTGATTTATATAGTGCGAAACCAAATATGATCGCTGAATCCTCGCATTTTGAAACCTGCCAAAACTGGATAAAAAGAACACCGCTTATGCCTGTGGAGAAACAGTAATGTTTGAATTTAATTGGCCTTGGCTATTACTATTATTACCATTACCACTACTTATTCGTTTTTTAAGTACAGCAAGCCGACCACAATTGCCGTTAGTACTCCCTAATTTACCTTATATTGATACAACGACGGGCACGACAACAAAAAAGCCTCGTACCATGGTGCTTTTAACATTAATGTGGTTATGTCTTGTCATCGCCTCTGCACGCCCTATGTGGATAGGTGAACCACAGTCAGTTCCACAAAAAGGCCGTGAAATGATGCTCGCAGTCGATCTGTCGGGTTCTATGCAGATGAAAGACATGCAAATCAATAACCGTATGGTCGATCGCTTATCATTAGTAAAAACCGTTGTTGCTGATTTTATCCAACAGCGTAAAGGCGACCGTGTCGGACTTATTTTCTTTGCTGATAATGCCTATTTACAAGCTCCGCTTACTTTCGATTTAAAAACTGTCAGTGGTTATATGCAACAAGCTGTACTTGGCCTCGTTGGTGAAAAAACCGCGATTGGTGAAGGTATTGGTTTAGCGTTAAAGCGTTTTGATGCTGCAGACAATCCTCAAAAAATATTGATATTACTCACCGATGGTCAGAATACCGCCGGTGAAGTAAAACCACTCGAAGCGGCTAAATTTGCACAAGAACAAGGCGTTAAAATCTATACTATTGGCGTCGGCGCAGATGCTTATTATCAACGCACTTTCTTCGGTAAAGAGAAAGTAGACCCTTCAAGTGATCTAGATGAAACTACTTTAAAATCAATCGCAGCGCAAACTGGTGGCCAATACTTTCGCGCGCGTGACGCAAGTAGCTTAACCGCTATCTATGCCGAACTCGATAAACTAGAACCAGTAGAGCAAGCGCAACAACAATTCAGACCACAAACAGATCTGTTCCACTGGCCATTAGCAATCGCGTTATTATTGTCCATTTTAGTCTGCTATTTACGTCAAGGAGTGAGCCATGACTGATTTTATGTTATTACGCCCATTATGGTTACTGGCGTTATTACCTCTCATCGCACTTGCTTGGTATTTTCGTAAGAATGATCAAGCAAAAGGTTGGCACACGGTACTTTCGCCTGAAATAGCGCAGTTCTTATTAGCACAACATCAACCAACAACAAAATCCAAGCATTTCTTTATACCATTAGTCTGTATTTGGGTACTCACAACTATTTCATTATCAGGCCCAAGTTTTAGCTATACAGAGCGTCCAGTGGCAAGTATTTCACAAGCCAAAATAATGGTATTAGATATGTCATTATCGATACGTGCGACGGATCTTAAGCCAAATCGCCTAGCGCAACTTCGCTTTAAAAGCACAGACATAATTAATGGCATTAAAGAAGGGGAAATAGGCTTGGTTGCTTATGCAGGTGATGCATTTGTTATCTCGCCATTAACGACAGACACAAGCACTTTATTGAACTTGTTACCAAATTTGTCTCCTGAAATTATGCCTGTAAAAGGCTCTAAGCCAGAGGCAGGTATTCATCAGGCAATCGAGTTACTCACTAATGCAGGCTATCAGCAAGGACAAATTCTGCTAGTGACAGATGGTATTAATTCAGATCAAGCTAATAGCATCAACGCGTTGTTAGCCGACACGGATTACAGCTTATCGATTCTTGGTATCGGCACCGCACAAGGGGCCCCGATTAAAACCATTAATGGTCAATTACTTAAGAGCAACCAAGGAAAAATCGTCGTACCTCAGCTGAATGCCCGTTTATTGAAAGACACGGCACAATCGAACTCAGGACAAGTACAAGTAATAACTCACGGTAGCCAACAGTTGAAGGACTTATTTAACCATCCACTCAGTTTTAAAAATAACCAAAAGACGGAACTAACCACAGAACAGCGTAATGATGATGGTATTTGGCTACTGCCTTTAATCGCCTTATTAGCGGCATTCAGTTTTCGTAAAGAGTTATTTTTTAGCTTTTTCTTCATGTTTTTACTACAACCAGAATCGAGCTACGCGGCCGAGACCTCGGTATGGAACAACAGCAACGAAAATGGTGCATTGCTGTATCAAGATAAGCAATACCAGCAAGCTGCTGATACCTTCTCTGACGAAAAATGGCAGGCCAGCGCATTATATGAAGCGGGAAAATACCAACAAGCTATCGATCTGTGGGCGAATGATCCAAGCAGTGATTCCTATTATAATCAAGGTAATGCTTTAATGCAGCTCGGTAATATTGATGAAGCCACTAAAGCCTACGAGCAAGCACTAAAATTGGATCCTAAAAATAACGATGCGAAAGGTAACTTAGCACTTGCTAAGCAAATAAAACAACAACAGAAACAACAACAAGGTGATAAAGGCAAAGACAGTCAAGACCAACAAGACAGCCAAAGCCAGCA